>JACPZN010000336.1 GCA_016195505.1 Nitrospirota bacterium
CGTCACGGGATCGGTGTAATAGTTCCCGTCCGCGTGGGCAATGGGAATCTTGAGAACCTGGCCAGGCTTGCAGGCATTCGTAAACGGCGTCGCGGCGTTCTCCACCTTCACATAGACCTCTTTGCAGATAAAATGCAGCGACTTGTTTCGCAGCATGGCGCCGGGCAACAAGCCCGCTTCCAACAGAATCTGAAATCCGTTGCAAATGCCGAGAACCAACCCTCCCCCGGCAGCAAACTGTTTGACCGCATGCATCACAGGCGAGAACCGTGCGATCGCGCCGGTGCGCAGATAATCGCCGTAGGAAAATCCCCCCGGCAGGATTACCGCATCCAAGCCGGCCAAGGATGTCTCCTTGTGCCACACCATCATCACATCCTGCCCGAGCACGTCTTTGAAAACATGCTGGCAATCGTGATCGCAATTTGAGCCAGGGAAAACAACAATGCCGATGGTCATTGCGGCACCCTTGTGATGCGTGATGAGTGATCAGTGATGGGTGAGCATCGACGAGGAAGGCTTGCTCGTTCCGGCCCGACCTTCACTTCATACACTCCTCACCCATCACTCGTCACTCTTCACTGCAGTTCGTACCGATATTCTTCGATGATCGTATTGGCCAGGAGCTTCTCGCACATCTGCTTCACTTCCGCATCTGCCTTCGTTCTATCCGTTTCCTTCAGATCCAGCTCCATGTACTTCCCAACACGCACATTCGCCGTATTCTTAAAGCCGAGCGCATCGAGCGCATGTTCGATCGCCTTCCCTTGCGGGTCCAATATGCCCTGTTTCAACGTCACATGAATCTTGGCTTTCACGATTTACTCTCCTGCTCAGATGCTTTGGTCTGACGATCCACGTATTTCCTGATCCAAAATATTCCTGCGATGGTCAGGCCGCCGGCAAACACCAGCCCAACGAAGGCCCAGCGCCAAGGTGACTCAGTCAGTCGGTAGGCCATCATGCCGACGACCGCTGCCCAGACCACCACCGCCGCCGCCAATCCATAATTCAAATACGCCCGCAGCATCCTCTTTCCTTTTCCCTCTTCCCCTCACCCCAAAGGACTTGGGGACACTTCCACGCGGAGCCATGCGGTCGTGAACGGAATTCGCCGGGAGGAGCGGGGCCCCATCGAGACTCGGCCTGGAAGGAACGCGGAAACTGACCGAGTCCGCGAGGGAATTTCCGAAGGCTGCCGCCAGGCCGAGTCCGAAAGGGTCGCTCCGTAAGGCAAGGCCCTGAGGCGAACGACCGCATGGCTCCGCCCGCTATCCGCACACCCTCTTCAACACCTCCTGATACGCCTCTTCAATCTTCCCCAAATCCTTCCTGAACCGATCCTTGTCCATCGACTCCTTCGTCGCCTGATCCCAAAAGCGGCAGGTGTCCGGTGAAATCTCATCGGCGAGGATCAACCTGCCGTTGTGGATTCCAAACTCCAGCTTAAAATCGACGAGGATCATCCGGCGCTCGCGAAAAAACGGCTGTAACAGACTGTTCACTTTCAACGCCAGGCGTGTGATCTCAGCCATATGTTCCGGCGTCGCGAGCTTCAGCAGCCGAATGTGCTCATCGGAAATCAGGGGATCGCCCAGCGCATCGTTTTTGTAATACCACTCGACGATCGCCGGCTCAATGGGATCGCCTTCTTTGAGCCCGAGTCTCTTGGCCAAACTGCCCGCGACAACGTTCCGCACCACGACTTCGACCGGCACGATCGTGACTTTCTTCGTCAGCATCTCGCGGTCGCTTACCCGCTCGACGAAGTGTGTCGGCACACCGTTTTGTTCCAAAAGGCGAAAGAGCCGTTCCGACACCTTGTTGTTGATGACGCCCTTCTCAACGATAGTTCCGCGCTTCTGCGCGTTAAACGCCGTCGCATCATCCTTAAAATACTGGAGAACCTGATCAGGATTCCCCGTTGAAAAGATTTTCTTTGCCTTGCCTTCGTACAGCATGGTACCTGCCGTCATTGTTGCTCCCTCGCCCCGCTACTGCGGGTACGGCGCTAAGGTTTCGATGATCTCGTCCAGTGACTTCACCGTACCGAGCAAGGTCGGATGGCCGAATCGGCGCGTATACTGAAACTCTTTCACCTTCTCCAACGCCAACACCAGGCTATGGAAATCTTCCAACTTGGAAGTTTCAAAATAGGTGATGAAGTCCAAGTCGTCGAGCCCGCTGGAGTGATAGAGCTTCCGCTTGACCGTCTTGAGATAGGGCAACGTCGCTTCCGTATGTTCCTGCATCATCGCCGCTCGCCTCTCTTGGTCCAGTCCCCACCAATCCGCGTTCTTGCGGATGGGGATTATGATCGCATAGGGCTTCGAACCCGGCTCGCTGGCGGCCTTCAGGTCGGCCTTCATTTGATCCGGAAATCCCGGCACATAGTTGGCCTTTTTGGTCAGCCCATGCATGATGACGGCTGTCTTCAGGTACTTTCCAAACAGACTATTCTGAAGATCCACCAGAAACTTCTGCGTATCGCGTAATTCCATTGCATGAATACGAAACAACAGATCGGCATGATCTGAAAGTCCACGTAACAAGTAGAGGTCGATCGTCACCTTTTCTCGATGCTGCTCCACAACTCCCTTCAGCACCCTCAACTGCACGATGCGAATCTGCAGCTCTTCCTTGGCCCAATCCTCATCCAGACTGAATGCCGCAAAGGTGCCGTAGACACCCGGTTCACTGAGGAGCTTTTCTCGATCCGCCGCAGCATGTGAGAGGGCTATCCACGTACCTAACGTCACCCAGAGGAGCGTGAGCACTGAGACCTTCAGTCTTGTCATAATCCCGTTCCTTTCGTGCGCTTGAGAGATACACGTTGCCCACCGCTACCAAACACCCGCCGATAAATCTGATCGAGGTGCCGCAGGTAGTACTTTGGGTTAAAACAGGCGGCAATCTCGCTCTTTTTAAGATGCTGTGAAATGAATGGGTCCTTGCTGACCAATTCTTGCAACCCGCCAGCTCCTTTCCAGGAGGCCATCGCATTGCGTTGGACTGCTTCGTACGACTCTTTCCGCTGCGCGCCTTTTTCGACCAAGGCCAATAACAGCCGTTGCGAGTACACAAGCCCGCCGGTTAACTCCAGATTCTGCTTCATGCGATCCGGATAGACGACCAGGTGCTTGATGAGATCCGTCACCTTGGCCAGCATATAGTCGATGAGGATAGTGCTGTCGGGCATGATCACGCGCTCGACCGACGAATGGCTGATATCGCGCTCATGCCACAGCGCCACGTTTTCCATCGCCGCGAGGCTGTTGGCCCGCACCAGCCGAGCCAGGCCGCAGAGGTTCTCCGAGACGATCGGGTTCCGCTTGTGCGGCATCGCGGAGGATCCCTTCTGCCCCTCGGAGAAGAATTCTTCCGCCTCCAAGACTTCGGTCCGCTGCAGGTGGCGAACTTCCGTCGCAATCTTTTCAATTGTCGCTGCCAGCAGTGCCAAAGCCGTCGCATAAGCCGCATGACGATCGCGTTGGACCACTTGGTTCGAGACTGGATCGAACGTCAGCCCGAGCTTGGAGCAAACATACTCTTCGATGTCAGGCCCCTGATGCGCGAAGGTCCCCATTGCCCCGGAGAGTTTGCCGACGGCGATCTGACTCCGCACCTGCCGCAGCCGTTCCAAATGGCGAGCAATCTCCTCGTACCACAGCGCCATCTTGAACCCGAATGAGATCGGTGCGCCGGGGATGCCATGGGAGCGTCCGACCATCACTTGGTTCTTGTACCGGAACGCCTGCCGCTTCAACACCGCCAGGAATTCTTCGACTCCTCCCAGGATCAAATCGAGCGCCTCGGTCATCTGTACGGCGAGCGACGTATCGACGATGTCCGACGACGTAAGCCCCATGTGCAGGAACCGATGCTCCGGTCCGACCGTATCCATGAGCGATTCGAGAAAGGCGATCACATCGTGCTTCGTGACTTTTTCGATCTCCGCAATCCGAGCAACATCGATCTTAGCCTTCTTGCGTATCTTGGCCGAGGTGCCCCGCGGCGCTTGGCCTGCCCGCTCGAACGCCGCGCAGGCTTGCAGTTCAACCTCCAGCCAGATTTCATACTTGTGTTTGAGGTCCCAGATGGACGTCATTTTGGGACGGCTGTAGCGGTCAATCATCGCATTCTCCGAATGCTGGCGAGGGGCCGGAGGCCAGAGCCGCGTGGTAAGAGCTTCTCATCGCCACCCACTTTCGTACTTATGAGTAACGTTTTCGCATCTCATTCCTGCCTCTTGCCCCGCGCCCTGGTCCCCGTGCCTGCCGCTTCAGCGCGTTTGGCATCCAGCCGCGGCTCCGTCGCGAGCACTTTGTCCAAAATGCCGTTCACGAACTTGGCCGCATCATCATCACCGAAATCCTTGGCCAGCTCGATTGCTTCGTTGACCGTGACCTTAGCCGGTACGTTGTTGAGCCAGAGAAGTTCGAAGACCCCGATGCGCAGGATGTTCCGATCGACGATTTGCATTCGGCTGATCTTCCAATTGGTCGCATAGCGGCCGATCAGCCCATCCAACTCCTTTTTATGTTCCTGCACGCCGGCGACCAACCGCTCGGCGAAGGTCTTTGTCTCCTCATTATCCTTGAGCGGCTTCCAAAATTCGTCGAGCCAGAGCCCCGGTTTGCCATGAATGTCATACTGAAACAAGATTTGCAGCGCTCGTTCGCGAGCCTTATGGCGCGGTCCCATGGCTATTGAGCCGGCACAATGGCAGGCCGGCAAACCATCAAGCCGGTGGGCTGACCAGCATGGATCATCTCTTTCTCCTGGCTCGACTCTTCACACTCCTCCTGGTCGATCGGTGACTTGTCGGCTCGTCGGCTTCCGCACGCAACGTTTTGATCACCGTCGCCATCTCGATCGCCGACTTCGCCGCCTCACCGCCGCGATTGAACTTCGACGGGTCGGCCCGTTCAATCGCCTGCGCCACGGTATCCGTCGTCAGTACGCCGAAGATGATCGGCACGTCGGACTCCAGCGCCGCCTGGCCGATGCCGCGGCTCGCTTCTGCACTGATGTAGTCGAAATGCGGGGTATCGCCGCGAATCACCGCCCCCAGACAGATTACCGCGTCAAACCGGCTCGACTTGGCCATGGTCCGCGCCGCCAGCGGAATCTCGAACGCCCCCGGCACCCTCACCACATCGATATCCTCCGCGAGGACACCGTGCTTCGTCAGACCCTCGATACAGGACCCGAGCAATTTGCTCGTAACGAATTTATTGAACTTCGCGACGACAATCCCGAACTTCAACCCTGCCGCATTGTGCGACCCTTTACGCAGCTTCATACCCTACTTCCAGCCCTTCCCCTCACCTTGTGAGGTCGTCTGGACTGGGCTCACTGCGCGCGCTTTCTCACCCACGCCGAGACGCGCCTTCGAGCCTAGCGAGCACCTTCTGAGGCCGCGCGTTGGGCGAGCAAGAGTGCAGTCCAGACGACCTCACACCTTTTTCAATATGTGTCCCATTTTGTTTTTCTTCGTGCGCAAGTACCGCACGTTCGCCTCGCGTGGCTGAACTTCAATCGGCACGCGCTCAACTACTTTTAGTCCATATCCTTCAATGCCGACGATCTTGCGCGGGTTATTCGTGATTAACTTGATCTGATGTAGACCGAGATTCGCCAGGATCTGCGCCCCCACGCCATAATCGCGCAAGTCGGCTTTGAAGCCCAGCTTCAAATTCGCCTCGACCGTATCGCTGCCCTGATCCTGTAAGCCATAGGCCTTGATCTTATTGAGCAGACCGATTCCGCGCCCTTCCTGATTGAGGTAGAGCAATACGCCCCGCCCTTCCTTTTGGATGATCTCCATCGCTGAGTGCAGTTGATCGCGACAGTCACAACGCAATGATCCCAGCGCATCCGCCGTCAGACAACCGGAGTGGACCCGGACGAGGGTCGGGGCTCCGCTGTCGACACGGCCCTTCACCAGAGCGATGTGCGTCACGTTGTCGATTTCATTTTCATAGGCCACCGCTTCGAAGTCACCGAAGATCGTCGGCAGCTGCGCGGTCGCCATCCGTTTCACGAAGGTCTCGCGGCGCATCCGATGCTCGATGAGGGCTTTCACTGTCACGATCTTCAGTTTGTGCGCCTTAGCGAATTTCGTCAGCTCCGGTACTCGTGCCATCGTGCCGTCTTCGTTCATGATTTCGCAAATCACACCGGCCGGTTGCAGTCCCGCCAATCGTGCAAGATCAACCGAGCCTTCCGTCTGCCCTGCGCGGCGCAGCACGCCGCCTTTCTGTGCCTTGAGCGGAAAGATGTGACCGGGACGAGCCAGATCGCTCGGTTTGGATTTCGGATCGATGGCGACATGAATCGTAGTGGCGCGGTCGGCGGCGGAAATCCCAGTCGTAATGTCCTTGCGCGCATCGATCGACACCGTAAAGGCCGTGCCGAACGTCGCGGTATTCTCGACGGCCTGTTGCGGGAGTTGCAGCTCTTCGACTCGTTCAGGCGTGAGGGCCAGACAGATCAACCCGCGCG
This sequence comes from Nitrospirota bacterium, assembly GCA_016195505.1. Lineage (GTDB taxonomy): Bacteria > Nitrospirota > Nitrospiria > Nitrospirales > Nitrospiraceae > Nitrospira_D. Next base: position 6,508 of record JACPZN010000336.1, read on the forward strand.
CGTGTTTCGCCATGAAATTGATGGCCTGCGGGGTCACCTTCTCGGCGGCGATGACGAGGTCGCCTTCATTTTCCCGGTCTTCGTCATCCACCAGGATGATGAACTTCCCTTTTTTGATGTCTCGGATCGCGTTTTCGATGCTGTCAAATGGAGTAGCCATATTCTCCGAGGCTGAATGTTGAATGCTCAATTCCTATTGTTCAATGCACGACGAATTTGTCATTAAACATTGAACGTTTATCACTGTCTGAAGCAAGTGCCAGATAACCCTGTTTGGGCCCCGACTGTCAACGGGAAAAAGGACCTAGCGGCCTCCTTCGATTGCGTCAACCCAGACCACCTTACGGCATTGTCGCAGGCCAAGGTTCTGTTATAGTGTGCACTTCGTATGCCCAAGCCTGACGACGAACTCGACGAAGAACCCATCGAGCCGGAGATCTTGGCGCCTTCAGATCAGGAAGTGGACGAGCGTTCACCCATCGCGGAACTCAGCCCCCCTCCCGAACATGACCCTAATACCTCTGCTGATACCACAGCGGTGGTGCCGGTCACAGCGTTGCAGCAGTATCTCGCCGAGATCCGCCGTTATCCCTACCTCTCCAAAGAAGAAGAGCTCCGGCTTTTTCAGGAATACCACGCACACGGCAGCCGTGAAGCAGCGGTGAAACTCATCATGGCCAACTTGCGTGTGTCGGTGGCAATCGCCGCCGAATACCTCCATACCGGCGCCGATCACATGGATCTGATTCAAGAAGGCAACGTCGGGCTGATGCAGGCGATCAAAAAATTCGATCCAGCGAAAAACGTGCGCTTCTATGCCTATGCCGCCTGGTGGTCGCGGGCTTACATTCTGCGGTATCTGCTCAATACCTATCGGCTGGTCAAGATCGGCACGACACAGGATCAACGGAAGCTTTTCTACAACCTAAAAAAGGAAAAAGCGAAGCTCGAACGGGAAGGCTTCGCACCCGATACAAAATTGCTCGCGGATCGCTTGAACGTCCGTGAGCGTGATGTGATCGAAATGGACCAGCGCCTGGGCAATTGGGAACTCTCGCTGGATCAGCCGATCGGCGAGGACCAAGACGGCAGTCTGCTCGACGTCATCCCGTCACAGCAGACACCTGCAGACGAGCAGATCGCCGACAATCAGTTGAGAACTCTCTTTCGCGCGAAGCTCGCTGAATTCATCAAGACGCTGGAAGAGCGGGACGAAGATATTCTCAGAAACCGCATTTTGTCGGAGAACCCGCTGACGTTGGACGATTTGGGGGACAAGTATGGCATTACGAAGGAACGAACCCGCCAATTGGAGGCTCGCATCATCAAGCGCCTGCGTGAGTATATTAAGAAAGACGTCAAGGATTTCGACCGGTTGCAGATCTAACCCCCCTGTCGTCCATCCTTTGTAAACCTCGAAAATAGGTCTGGAATACTGAATTCTCAATGGGTTATGATACGACCCATCCAACACGGCGTGGGGATTGATAGAAAATCCTCGATTCCCCTCTTGACTTGGATCGACCCAGAGCTATCTCTAGCTCCGAGTCAAGTAGATCAGGGCTCTTGCTCGTTCGAGTGTAGCCCATTCTAAATCGTTAACAATTTAGAGTTAACTTTCACCACGAGGAGGTTCTGTTATGAGCACAGCCGCGAAGGAAAAGAAGCATGTCGCCAAGGGATTCCAGCCTTTGGGCGAACGGGTGTTCGTCACCTACACCGAGGAACTGGAGCGGACCGCGGGGGGGATTTATGTGCCGGACTCCGCAAAAGAGAAGCCGCAGCGGGGAGTGGTCCAGGCGGTCGGTAAGAAGGTCGAGAACGTCAAGGTCGGCGACCAGGTCCTGTTCGACAAGTATTCGGGCAGCAAGCTCCGGATCGAGGATGAAGATTGCTTGATCCTCAAGGAGGAAGACATCCTTGGGATCTTCACGAGCTAATCACTCCACATAACGACACGAAACGACAAAAAACGATCTAAAGGGAGGAACACCATGGCAAAGCAACTCATGTACGGTGACCCAGCTCGAGCGGCCATCCTGAGAGGGGTGAATCAGCTCGCCGACGCCGTCAAGGCAACACTCGGTCCAAAGGGCCGCAACGCGATTCTCGATAAGAAGTTCGGTGCGCCGACGATCACCAAGGACGGTGTGACCGTGGCGAAGGAAGTCGAGCTCAAGAATCCCTACGAGAACATGGGTGCCCAATTGGTCCGCGAAGTCGCGAGCAAGACCAGCGACATAGCCGGCGACGGCACCACGACCGCGACAGTGCTGGCGCAAGCCATTTTTCGCGAAGGCGCGAAAAACATCACCGCCGGTGCCAACCCGATGGAAATCCAGCGAGGTATCAACAAGGCGGTCGAGGTCGTGACCGGTGAACTGAAGAAGCTCAGCAAACCCTGCCAGAACAAGACCGAGATCTCCCAGGTCGGCACCATTTCAGCCAACAATGATAAGACCATCGGCGACCTCATTGCGGAGGCCATGGAAAAGGTCGGCAAGGACGGCGTGATCACGGTCGAAGAGGCCAAGTCGATGACCACCTCGCTGGACGTCGTCGAGGGCATGCAGTTCGATCGTGGGTACATCTCCCCCTACTTCGTCACCAACGCCGAGCGGATGGAAGCGGTCATGGAAGACCCGCTCATTCTCATCTCCGAGAAGAAGATCAGCAGCATGAAGGACTTGCTGCCGGTCCTCGAGCAGGTCGCCAAGATGGGCAAGCCGCTCGTGATCCTCGCTGAAGACGTAGAAGGCGAAGCCTTGGCGACGCTGGTGGTGAACAAGCTCCGCGGCACGCTCAACGTAACGGCCATCAAGGCCCCTGGTTTCGGCGATCGCCGCAAAGCCATGCTGGAGGATATCTCGATCCTCACAGGCGGCCAGGTGATCTCGGAAGATATCGGCATCAAGCTGGAAAACGTGAAGCTGACAGACCTCGGCCGCGCCAAGCGCATCACGGTCGACAAGGACAACACGACGATTGTGGAAGGCTATGGCGACCCGAAGAAGATCGAAGGGCGCGTGAAGCAGATCAAGGCACAGATCGACGAGACGACCTCCGACTACGACCGGGAGAAGCTCCAAGAGCGGCTCGCGAAGCTTGTCGGCGGCGTGGCCGTCATCAATGTCGGTGCCGCGACCGAGACCGAAATGAAGGAAAAGAAGGCGCGCGTCGAAGACGCGTTGCACGCCACCAAGGCAGCCGTGGAAGAAGGGATCGTCCCCGGCGGCGGAACTGCCTATCTCCGATGCATCGCCGCGTTGGATTCGATCAAGCTGGTCGCGGAACAGCAGGTGGGTGTCA
>JACPZN010000328.1 GCA_016195505.1 Nitrospirota bacterium
CGCCACTCGCCAGCTGCAGGTTGCCGGAGAAACTGCCGGCGCCTCCCCCGCCGCCTATTCTGCCGCCGGTTCCGCCGGTCCAGAAGAAACTGGAACCGGCTCCGCCGGTCAGAGTCTTTGTGCACGACATCCACGTGGTCGGCAATACCGTTTTTACCGACGAACAGCTCGGCGAAGTCACCAAGCGATACAAAGGCCGTGAGCTCACGGCTGAAGACATGGAGGCGCTGCGCCTTGAGCTGACGTTGTTCTACGTCAATCGCGGGTATGTGACATCGGGCGCCATCATCCCCGACCAAGCGATGACGATAAACGTGCTGAAGATTCAAATCGTCGAAGGGACGCTCAGCCAGATCGACATCGAGGGAAACGGCCATCTTTGGTCTAGCTACGTCCGCAACCGAATCCAGCCGGGCGTGACCAGACCGGTCGACGTCGCCCCGCTGCAGGAACGGCTGCAGTTTCTGCAACGAGATCCCCACATCGCCCAGCTGAATGCCGAACTCAAACCAGGGGTGGCGCTGGGAGAGAGTGTGCTCAACGTACGAGTCAAAGAGACGCCGATCTTTCATGCTCGCTTCGAGTTCAACAATTACCAATCGCCGACGGTCGGAGCTGAACAGGGGCTCATCACGGTTGACGACACCAATGTCACCGGGCTTGGCGACAGCCTGAGTGTGCAGTACGGCCGGTCGAAAGGCGTGAACCCGATCATCAACGTGCGCTATGCCATCCCGCTCAATCGCTACGACACGACCTTTTCGGCGCAGTACCGTAGATTCACGTTTAAGGTGGAGGACGACCAGTTCAAGGCGCTGGATATTCGGAACAGCGCCGAGATCATCGGACTAAGCCTCCGCCAGCCGTTCTATCGCACGTTGCATGACGAATTTGCCGTGACACTGACCGGAGAATACGAGAGGAACGAAAGCACGCTGCTCGACCAGCCGTTCGAATTCGTGGCCGGAGCGACAAACGGAATATTCAAAGTCGCCGCGCTGCGCTTCGCGCAAGAGTATACCCATCAAACGCAACAACAGGTCTTCTCCGCCTTCTCGCGGTTCTCATTCGGGATCGGCGCGCTTGGAACGAGCCACCGCAGCGCTGTTCCCCAGTCGGCCACAGGCCAGTTCTTCTCCTGGCTGGGTGAAGGACAATATGTCCGCCAGCTGCAGCCGCTTCGGGCTCAGCTGGTTGCGCGGACGACTTTGCAACTTTCCAACGAACATCTCTTTCCGCTCGAGCAGATCGCAGTGGGAGGCCGCTACAGCGTGCGGGGTTATCGCGAATACACTTTCGTACGTGACAACGGGTTTCTCGCTTCCGCGGAATTGCGCGTGCCGGTCTACACGACAGCCAACGGCCTTGATCGGGTGTTGCTGGCGCCGTTCACGGATGTCGGACGATCTTGGAACACTTCGTCTCCAACGGATTCGCCCATTGCCACCCCGCTGACTTCTGCCGCAGGCGAGCGGAAAACGCTGGCCAGCGTCGGGATCGGTATGATCGTCAACTTTACAGAAAGCAGCCGGTTCGAGGTGTATTGGGGACAGCAGCTGAACCATCTCCGAGTGGGTCGGGGGAATTTGCAAGACCACGGCGTGCATCTGCAGCTGGTGGTCCAGGCATTTTAGACGGAAGAGCGAATGGCTGATAGCTGACGGCTGTAGCACTGGGAGATCGCTGCTCGCCATGATTCCGGCGAGCAGGAGCGGCACTATGAAACACCTACAACGACTTTCCTCTGGATCTTTATTTCTTCCTTGCTTACTGCTGACCTGCCTCACGGCAAACGGCGAAGCCGCCGATTCGACGACGGCGGACCAATATAGGCAACAGGGCCGACAGGCGTACCAGCGGGGGTCGTTTTCGCAAGCGATCGAGAAGTGGGATCAAGCTGCCAACGCCTACGAACAAGCCGGCAACCGAGCCGCGCAGACCGACGTCCTGATACAGATCGCGGATGCCTATCACAACCTGGGCCGCTATGCCAAAGCCGGCGAGTCTCTCGATCGGGCGCACCGGTTGGCTCTCCAACTGAACGATCCAGGACGCCAGGCTCGCATTTTGACCGGCCTCGGCGTCGCCGCCACGGGAACGGGGCAGTTGGAAGAGGCGCAGCGCGTTCTTGCCGCCGCTCGCTCGCTGGCTCAACCGCTCGGCCAGCCCTACCTGTCGGCGCAGATCCACAATAATCTCGGCAATCTTGCTCTTGCCCAGCAGAAACCAGACGAGGCGCTGGCGGCCTATGGCGAAGCGATCACCCTGGCCACTGACGGGAAGAACCTTCCGCTTCGAGCCCGTGCGCGCAGCAATCAAGCCGCGCTGCTCGCCCGATTGGATCGGCCCACGCAAGCGAAGGAACAACTCGATCTCGCTCTGGTGGATTTGCAAGACCTTCCACCCTCGCACGATCATGCCTATGCCTTGATCACGATCGGACTGGCTTATGAACGGATTCTTCCGCAGCTCCCCCAATCGCGCGACGATCTCCTCACATTGGCTTACGAGGCGTATCAACTGGCGGCCCAAGAGGCGGAAACGGTGGGCAGCCCACGGGCAACCTCCTATGCCTGGGGCTACCTCGGCAGGCTCTACGAACTAGACGGCCAGCACGACAACGCGCTAGAGCTGACCCGGCGGGCCATTCTCTCGGGCCAGCAGGCCGCGGCACCGGAAGCGCTATACCGCTGGCACTGGCAGGAGGGCCGGCTGTTCGCCAAGGTCGGCCATTATCCCGATGCCCTCGGCGCCTACCGGCGGGCGGTGTTCGCCTTGCAATCCGTCCGCGCGGATCTGCTCGCCTCCGTCGGGGCTTCAACCGGTTCCTTTCGCGCCTATGCCGGCGGCATCTACTACGACTTTGCGGATCTCCTGCTGCAACGAGCTGCAGACGTGGAGACCCACGGCGAATCAGAACCGTATCTCAAAGAGGCTCGCGATGTGGTCGAGATGTTGAAGGTCGACGAACTCCGCAATTACTTCGGCGACGAATGTGTCGACGCGGCCCGTTCGCGCATCGCTACGCTGGAAAGCGTGGCGACCACGGCGGCCGTCATCTATCCGATCGCCTTGCCAGACCGTCTTGAGATCCTGGTCAGCCTGCCGACGGGGTTGCAGCACTTCATGGTTCCCGTCGGACTCGAGCGGTTGACGGAGGAGGTTCGTGTCTTCCGCCAGCTTCTGGAAAAGCGAACGACCAACGAATACCTCCCCCACGCTCAGCAGTTGTATGAGTGGCTCGTCAGGCCGCTGGAACGGGAACTGGAGACCCATGAAGTAAGTACGCTGGTCTTCGTTCCGGACGGCGCCTTGCGCACGATCCCGATGGCCGCGCTCCATAACGGACACGAGTTTGTCATCCAGCGCTATGGCGTCGCCACCACGCCGGGGCTCACCCTCACCGACCCCAGGCCGATGAAGCGCCAAACGGTCCAAGCCCTCACGGCCGGCCTCACGGAGGCAGTCCAAGGATTCTCCGCCCTTCCCAACGTGGCGGAAGAAGTGCGGATGGTGCACCAGCTGTTCGGCGGAGCCCTGCTGCTGAACAAGGATTTCCTCGTGCTGGCGGTCGAGACCGAACTCAAGGAGAAATCCTTCTCCATGGTCCACATCGCCTCGCATGGCCAGTTCGAGAACGATCCTCGGAATAGTTTTCTCCTGGCCTACGACGAGAAACTGACGATGGATCGTCTGGATCAGTTCGTGTCGCGCATGAAATATCGGGACGAACCGCTGGCCCTGCTCACGCTGAGCGCCTGCGAAACCGCGGCAGGCGACGATCGCGCCGCGCTCGGCTTGGCCGGTGTGGCCATCAAAGCTGGCGCACGCAGCGCCTTGGCCACCCTGTGGTTCATCAGCGACGAGGCCTCGTCTGTGCTGGTGATGGATTTCTATCGGCAACTGCGCGACGCTTCGCTCTCAAAGGCCACCGCGCTCCAGCGTGCCCAATTGAAACTGCTGGAGCATCCGATGTTCCAGCACCCGGCCTACTGGGCGCCGTTCCTGCTTCTTAACAACTGGCTGTAGAAGAACGGCATGTCAACGAACGTTCGTGTCGTCAAATTACTTCAGTCGCCGAAGTTCCTCTGCCTAGCGGTGGCCCTGGTGGTCACCGCCTCGGTCCTCATGCTGCGGAAGGCCGGCCATTTGGAACTCTGGGAGCTCAAGGCCTACGATACAGCCTTGCGATTGCTTCCTTCTTCTCACCAGACTGAGCCCAAGACGGTGCTGATCGGAATTACCGAACAAGATGTGCAAGCCCTGGGGAGCTGGCCCCTCTCCGACGCGATCTTGGCTCGCGTGATCGACTCGGTGTTGCAGCATAGGCCGCGTGTGGTCGGCGTGGACATCTACCGAAGTTTTGCCGTTCCCCCCGGCCACGAAACGCTTGAAAGCACTCTCACCGCGCATCCCAACATCGTGATGGTAATGAAATTCGGGAGCGAGATGCTGGCGAGCGTTCCTCCTCTCCCGGTGCTTCGGCACACTGACCAGGTCGGATTCAACGATCTGCTCTTGGATCGGGACGGCCTCGTCCGGCGAGGGCTCCTGTTTCTGGATGATGGGCGAGAAAGCGCCTATTCATTTCCGTTGCGTCTCTCGCTCAAGTATTTGGAGCCTGAGGGAATTATTCCGCTCCCCGACCCGATAAACTCCGACCTGCTCAGGCTCGGAAACACCAGCATTCGTCCGCTTGAGTCCAATGACGGCGGCTACGTGGCCGCCGATGCGCGGGGATACCAATTCTTGTTGGACTTCGGTCGCGAGCCCGCGCCGCTGCCGACCTACTCGGTCACCAGTCTCTTGGACGGCCGGATCAACCCGGAGACGCTGCGCGACCGCATCGTGCTGATCGGCGTGACTGCCGAGAGCGTGCCCGATCTCTTCCACACGCCGTATAGTCCCAGCCTGAGAGCCGACCGGCAAAACATATACGGAGTAGTCCTGCACGCGCAGATCACCAATCAACTGGTGGATCTTGCGTTACAGGGGCATGCGCCGCGCGCCACGTTGAGTGAGTCGGCGGAATCCTGGTGGATTTTCCTGTGGGGGCTCGTCGGAGGAGTGCTGGGTCTCTTCACTCGATCGACCTGGCGCTTTTCGCTGCTGACCCTCACCAGTCTCGGAGTCCTGGTCGGCGTCTCCGCGATTGCTTTTGTGGCTGGATGGTGGATTCCGCTCGTGCCTCCGGCCGTCGCGTCGTTGTCCACCATCGCGCTCCTCACCGCCGCCATTGCGAATCGAGAAAAACGCGATCGCACTCAGTTGATGCAGCTCTTCTCCCGCCACGTTTCGTCGGAGGTCGCCGAGACGATTTGGGGACAGCGGGAGCTCTTTTGGCAAGGCGGACGGTTGCGGCCTCAAACTATGACGGTCACAGTGCTGTTTACGGATCTGGAGGGTTTTACCCCCGCGTCCGAACAGATGGACCCGCAACGATTGATGGATTGGACCAACGGCTGCATCGACAGTATGGCCGAGATCGTCATGCGGCACAGCGGGGTCGTGGACGATTATTTCGGAGATGCGATCAAGGCGAACTTCGGCGTCCCGGTGGCCCGCGCGTCGGACGTGGAAATCGCCGAAGATGCGCGGTGCGCGGTGGACTGCGCGCTCGAGATGGGGCGAGAAATGAGCCGGCTCAATCACCTGTGGCAAGCCGAAGGGCTCCCGACCGCCCGGATGCGCATCGGACTGTTCACCGGTTCCGTCGTGGCCGGCAGCCTCGGCAGCCGCGAACGGATGAAATACACGACCCTCGGCGACACGGTCAATGTGGCCGCGCGGCTTGAAGGATACGAGAAAGACAAATGGGAATCTCGCCTGGGGGGAACTGCCTGCCGGATCCTGGTCGGGGAATCCACTGTCCGGTATCTTGATCCGGAGCGGTACGAGATCCAACGGGTGGGAGAGGTGTTGTTGAAAGGGAGAGATCAGAAAGTTGGGGTGTATCAGTTGCTCGGTGAGAAAAAGGCAGCGTCTTTTTTCTCATGAGGCGACGCAAGGAGGATGAACCATGAAGATATTCCTCAATCAGGAACCGGCCCTCGTCACCGCGCTTCTGCTGGTGGCAGCGATCTCGTTTCCCTATTACAGCGTGGCGGCCCAATCTACGACTCCGTCGCCGCCCCAGGAGCTCCGATCACAAGCGGCCCCCGCCGGATCCATGGTGGCGGTTCCAGTGTACAAGCCGCCCGTGCGGGGGGCGCCAGGCGGTCGGGTGGGAGGAGGCACGCGCGGAACGGGAGACCAGACGTTCACGCTCTCGGTTCTCGCGCCGAATCACACGGCCTTGACGATTCAGGAACAGCCGGTGCTGTACTGGTTTGTCTCCAGACCGATCACGACCCCGATCGTGTTTACCTTGTCCGACAACGGAGTCAAGCCGCTAGTTGAACAGACTCTCACTCCGCCGTTCGAGAAGGGGATTCACCGCCTCAATCTGGCCGATTACGGCGCAAAGCTGGCCGCCGGGAAACAATACCGGTGGTTCGTGTCGCTGGTCTCGGATTCAAAGCGGCGGTCACGCGATGTGCTAGCTGGAGCCACGATCGAACGCACGAACGGTCTGGCGCCCGCTGGCCAGCTTGACCCCATGGCCCAGGCTCGTCAGTATGCAGATGCGGGGCAATGGTACGACGCCATCGCGGTGCTGTCAGATCTGATCGAAGGAAATCCGTCGGAAGGGACCTATCGGAGACAACGGGCTGGGCTCCTTCAGCAAGTGGGCTTGATCGATATCGCCGAGTACGATCTGGCCCGCCCAAACGAGTGACGACAACGGCTACGCGGTATCCGGTATGTGAGATGTTGTAGCGGCCGCCGAGGTTTGTCTCCTTGAGTGCCACCGCAAGAGGGAGTAGGCTGAGTCCTCTCGCTGTTGCGAACATCGAAGAGCAATGAGGCTCCATGTTGCTCGATTTTGAACTTCTTCCAGATCATGGCTCTCCTCCCGAGCGTCGACGAAACGCCCGCCGGCGTGACGATCGCCGGCTGCATCGCCGGGAACGGGAAATCGAGGCTGCCCGCCGTATCTGCGACGCACTCTTTCAACACCTGACTCCCGATGAATTGGTCGCGCGGGTCCTGCGCACAGCTCTCGACGTCGTCGAGGCTGAGAGCGGATCGATTCTCCTGTCAGACCCATCGACCAAGCGCTTGGTCTTTCGCCATTCGATAGGTGAATGCCCCGTTCCGACGGGAACGGGAATTCCTTGGCATGAAGGGATCGCCGGAAAGGTCTTTCAGTCCGCCCAGCCCGTCATCATCGGCGATGCGACGGCCGATCCTCAACATTTCCGAGGCGTCGACGAGCTGACCAGCCACATTACCCACGACATGATCGCCCTGCCGCTCAAACAGTGGGAAGGCAACCCGATCGGGGTCTTGGAAGTGCTGAACAAACGCAAGGGCGAGCTTGATGCCGACGATCTTGCCATCTTGACGATCGTCTCGGCCATCGCGGCCGCATCGATTGAACAGGCCAAACTGTTTCAAGAGGCGAAGCTGGCCGAGGTGGCGCGGCTTTTGGGGGATATCGGGCACGACATCAAGAATCTGCTCATGCCGGTCGTGTGTGGCACGGGTCTGCTCGAAGGGGAAGTGAAGGATCTACTGGCGAGCAACACGACCTTAACGGCGGACAAGGCCAAAGCGAGCTTCCAACTCTGTGCCGAAGTCATCGGGATGGTCCGGACCTCTACCCACCGGATTCTCGACCACGTGAAGCAGATTGCGGACTGTGTGAAAGGACTTAGTGCCCCGCCGGAGTTTGCGCCGGGGGCTGTCCAGCGGGTCGTCGAATCGGTCTTCGAGACAGTGCGGTGGTTGGCGACGGAAAAGGGAATCACGCTCAAGACCTGTGGACTCGACCTCCTCCCAACCATCATGATGGACGAGCGTCGGCTGTTCAACGCGTTCTACAACCTCGTCAACAATGCGATCGCCGAGGTTTCTGCAGACGGGTCCATCACTGTGTCCGGCGAGCACGATCCGGCTCGACAACGCCTCTGTCTTCGGGTAGCCGACACGGGGCGGGGTATGCCGCCGGAGATTCGGGACAGCCTCTTCACCGCGCAGGCGAAGAGCTCCAAAGTGGGAGGAACCGGCCTTGGCACCAAGATCGTCAAAGACGTCGTTAACGCGCACAGTGGAACGATTTCCGTCGAGAGCACGGTCGGTGTGGGAACGACGTTCACGATCCTGCTTCCAGCCAAGCCGACGCCGGAGGCTGGCGTGGTTCAGTCCCCATCGGAGACTCGTATCGGCAGAAACGCATAGGGGAGCAACAGTTCCTCACCATCGCCGTTGTGCTGCCGGCACGCTTGTGCGAGCTGCTTAGCTTCTTCTTGCGCAAGGAGGTCTTCCTCGCGTCGGAGAGGCGGTGACAGTCGAATGAGTGGGACGGAGGTCTGGACCTCGCAGGCTCCATGGACAAAGCCCGCTTCCTCGGCAGGGATACCCATCGAACGGCAGGCGAGGGGGCGAAAGGCATAGATGGCGCATGTGCCGTCCACGTCCAAAGCCGGGCAGGGAATGTCGCTGGTTCGCTCCACGAGTTCATCAACCTCCCGGTCAGTCCAGTGATCGAGAAAGCGAGAACGAGCGAGTCGTGGCATTGCCGTCTCGATGGTGCTGATCTGTTCAACCGATTTCTGGTGGATCACGATCTGTCGATCAGCGGGAAGCTCACGGAAGCCGCGCTGAATCTCTCGCTGGTCGAGGATGGTCACAGGAAAGAGGCCCACACAACAGCTGGAACAACCTCGGCGACAAGGAAGGTTGCCGAGGAGCTCGGCCTGAGCACGTTCAAACCAGTGAGTGGTCTTTTGAAACAGTATGGAAAGCGGCGGGGTGGGCTCGCACGACACATCAATCATCGACGGCGACCGACATATCGACGATCAGCTCACCCTTGGGTGAGTAGAAGCCTTGATTGTCGATCTGGACGATCCCGTTGCATTGTTCTTGATAGAATTCAAGCACCCATCCATTGAAATCGTAGCCCTCGTCGGTCATATCTGTTTCGACGAAACGGGTGGTGAGAATAAACCGAGAGCGGGTGACGTATTCCTGGGCCAAGTGGGCTTCAATATCGTCGTGGGCGGTGAGCAACTCCAGGAATTGGGCTTTTTCCTGGTCGTAGACGTCTTTATAGCTGCCACGATCCCGTACGCAAAACAGATGGATCGGCTTGCGCTCTCGGTGATAACCCAATGACACCTGGACCCATGCCCACTCATCCAGAACAGCCTCATCGATGTTGGGGGGGAGGATCGGGGGTTGGCCACGCGCCTTCAGGAAATCAATCAACAGCCGGAGTGGGGGCGAGTTTTCTTTCTGACAGAAGACGCGAGAATAGGTATATCTTTCAGCCTGTTCTGATATGGCTGCTTGCACACTTGCAGGAACAATCGGTAGTTCTTTGCCCATGAGATTCCCTTGAATCAGTCGCCGTCAAAGCGCTCTCTGCACGGTTTGTGCAGAGCAGGCTCTACTGTACCTTCCTGTTCGTTTTAACTGCAAGAGGGTAGTGTAGGCATTTCTCCACGCCAGGCGCGCGTTTTTCTCGTTGACACTCTGGAGACTCTTGGCTACACTCTCGCGGGTTTTCGCCACTTGAGTATTTGCGCACGTTCCAAGACACCAATGCGAGTTCGGGCGTTTTCAAGACAGGCGAGTTAGCAGAAGTGTTGAGTTACCATCTATCCCATACCTTCAAGGAGGTTCACGAATGGCAAAGTCAATGACCAAATCACAGATTGCAGATTACCTGGCTGGAAAGGCTGGGATTACGAAAAAGGGTGCGGTCCAGATTCTTGATGATCTGGCGACGCTGGCCTATCGTGAAGCAAAGAATGTCTTCACCGTACCCGGCATCGGCAAGCTCAAGTTGGCCAATCGGAAGGCCCGCATCGGCCGTAACCCCCAGACCGGTGAAGAGATCAAGATTCCCGCTAAACGGGTGGTCAAGTTCCGCGTGGCTAAGGCTGCCAAGGACGCAATCCTCGGCAAGAAGTAATTGGATTCCAGTCCTAGCGCCGTTGCAGCGCTTGGCACTTCATTAGGCTTCATTCGCTGCACGATCAAGACAAAGGCCGGGGCCCCATGGGGCCCCGGCCTTTTCGTTTGTGGGGAAGCACTAGGAATGCGACGGACCCAGGCCGCTGCCGCCCATCCCATCGTGTCCGACGAGACGAATAGCATCTCCATCCTGGACAAGGGAATCTTCACTGGCGATCTTTTTATTGATGGTCACGAGGACTTTCTTTTCTCGCAGCAGCTGGAGTAGGTGGCGTAGTTGGACTCCTTGCCGCTGAATCAGCTGCCGTACGGACATCGGCGCAATGATCTCGCAGGCGAGATCACGCTCTCCATCGGCTGTCTGTAATTGTCCGGTCAAGACAATGGTAACCATACCCGTGGTACTCCATAGATGTTAATGATCGTGGCCCAAGAGATCTTGCTTCGATGATTGACTCGGTCCAGGACTCTGTCGATAATGCCGGCGTCATGCAATTGCTCGACGTTCAGAATCCGGGGATGCCGGACTTACAGTTTGTCCTCTTCGTGTCGGCTCTCTGCACGGCCAATCTGAACACAATCAACGTCCCGGAAGATCTGCGGCGAACGATATTCGATCGGTGCTGGTCCCTCATCCAAACCGAAGCACCGCCGACGAATCCGAAAGAACGAGTCCTTGATCTTCGGGGTGGAACAGACCTCACGCTGGAGGCCTGTGTTTCCACGATCCGCTCTCTCCTGATAGGAGCCAACATTACGACTCTTGTGTGGGACCATCCAGTCAGTGAACCGACGCGGAATAGTTCTCCGGCCGCCCTCCCGCTGATCGATCGATTGCGACAATTGTACCCCGACAGTCCGGATACCGTCGATCCCTCGAACCAACCTTCTCCAGGGCAGGGCTAATCTCTGACCACAAACATCAAAGGAACATCGTGCGCGTGACCTCAGTCGGCATCCCCGGTGTCTACCTGATCGAATTGAATATCGTTCGCGATTGTCGCGGGTGTTTTGTCGAAACCCATCATGAGCAGCGTTATGAGGAGGCTGGTATAACTGAGCGATTTGTCCAGGATAACTATTCACGATCGGTGCGCAACACATTGCGTGGCCTGCATTTCCAAGAGCCCCATGCCCAGGGGAAGCTGGCCATGGCTCTGGAAGGAGTTGTCTATGATGTCGTGGTCGATGTGCGCAAAGGCTCACCCAGTTTTGGGAAGTGGTATGGAGTCGAGCTTTCTGGAGAGAGCCTTCTACAGATCCTATATTCCGCCGGGCTGCGCCCATGGATTCTGTGTGACGAGCGAGACGGCGGCTTTCATGTATAAGTGCACTGAATATTATTCACCAAGAGAGGAACGAGGCATCATTTGGAACGATCCCGTCTTGAAGATCGCCTGGCCCGTAACCACACCGATCCTCTCGGCCAAAGATCAAGCACATTGCACACTTGCGGATATGGATGCAGAGTTGCCTCTGTACCGACCAACCCAGATATAGGTATTATTTGGCAGTATAGTGAACAATCGGGCCGCGTACGCCTCAACCGAATTGCGCAGAGGTTCTCTCTGGAGTGGAGTGCGTAGTGACAGCGCGACTGCGAGTGTGGTAAGAGTGCCTCTGCCTACTTGCCCATAGCGACACGTCCCCATCGTCTAGCCTGGCCTAGGACATTGCCCTTTCAAGGCAGTAACACGGGTTCAAATCCCGTTGGGGACACCAGCCTTTTTCCTCACTCTTGTCGTCTTCTCTACTCGGCGTCACGCTCGCTTCGATACTTAAAGCTCGCCTGCTGCAGTACTGCGTCGAACTCCGTCTCCAATGGATCGGCGAAAGATTCAGGGCGAAGAACCACCTTACCTGACTCGGTGAGAAAGGCTCGCCGTTCTGTTCGTGGATCTCGGGGCTCATGCGCCAATAGATCTCCGCCTTTTGCCATTCTGTATACCTCATCCCAATCAGCTTCGATCTGTTCACGTTGACTCGCAGAGAGAACTCCGGTCTTTTCGAGTCTCAGCAGAAGAATAGTTAGCATCATCCCGTGCATGTCACTACTCCAACGGAGACGATCGATCAGGCCTAACGCGGTCAGCCATTCCTTGGCCGTAATGTCAGCCATAGCGTTATCCTCCCCCTCCTATTGCGCCACCTTCGCCGCCGACACCTTGATCAAACATATGCTCGACGTTTTTGACGACGGTCTGATTCGTGCTGAGCGACCAGGCAGGATCACTGCTTGCCGCAGGCAACTTCCCAAAGAGCTTGATTAATACTTGCCGGCTCAACTGGGAGCCAGTTGTCCGTGTCGACGTAGCCATCGGCCGGTCTACCGGTGCCCATAATGATGTGAGAACTCCGTGAACGCAAGCAACCGCAGACGCTTGTCCGCGCAGTTGAATTGCTTCTGGGTCATCGTCGACAAAAATCGGTGAGGGCCAAATCCGAAGCGTCCAAACCCCACATTCCCTTGCATCCACCTATGGTCAGTTAATTGCCACAGCGTCACTAAATTCTCTTCTCGGCGAATTGTGCCAGGATCGACGTACACTGTCTGTAGTCCCGGCGAAAGATGGTTTTTTTCAACCGCCACCCATCGTGCAAACACCGGTCCAGAACTCAGCAACCACGGCACACAAAAGAGGCCGACCACCAGAAGTAGCAAGAGGCTAGGTTTCAAACGCATGGCCGCACTTCAGGCAGAGAAATTTCGATGCGATGGTCTTTTTCCATTGATCCAACTTCTGCGTGTGGGTCTTGGTTCTCCATGCTCCATAGCCGATCCATACGCCTAAGAAGGCAACGGAAGAGACGATATCTGCTATTGCCGTATCTGCTTCCGACCCTTGCGGCGATGCCATGGTCAGCATGAGAGCGGTATTGATCGGAACGCCGAGTAGAAATCCTTGGAGATAGGCCCACGGCTGCTTCGGCGGGTTGTATTGGCTGGGAAGGGCAGTCGGTGCGCTCGTCGATGGCTGCTGCTTGACTATTTCACTTATCCGTTTGGGATTCTCAGCGGTGCAAGAGGGACATGCGAGATTGACTGACATGTGGTGCCTCCAAATTTCTTTGGTTCACATGAAGGCATCGATACTATGATGCCCGTCTGATATTGGGGGTCTATTGTAGGAGGGCAGTAAACGACTGCGCAAGAGTCAAGTGCAGCAGATTCTCTGTTCTGTTGTCCAATCGTGTCATGTCACGTTGGACGGACACGGATGGACCGTCAGAATCGGCTCGCCAAACGTCAGCGTGCAAAGAGCCGACTTGGCTATGCCAAGATTTCGACTGCAATGGCTACTTTGGGGGCGTTGCGGGGATTTGCTCGACCTGCTCCGCTCACCGATATCGGTGAGCGGAGC
>JACPZN010000014.1 GCA_016195505.1 Nitrospirota bacterium
ACGCTGATTGAAAGGCGAAAGAACCGCCGCTCGAGCCTCGCAAGCTCCTAAAGTCATTCTTGTTCTCCCTCGTTGCCTACCTTGTTGAATTATCACAAGAGTTGCACTCGACACCGCGTACCTCATAGTCCACTAATCCTCTCCGGCGGTCCAGTTGGATCACGCAACACTCGTCCAACATCTGTTTGAGCTGCTTTCGTCCTCGCTGGACGCGGGATTTCATACCAGATAACGAGAGACCAAGGCGTTCTGCGGTCGCCTGTTGTGTGAACCCTTCCAGTTCAACCAGCGTGAGAGCCTCGCGATAGTCATTCAACAACCGGTTCAGCATCGGGCGGAGACAGGCGGCCAGCTCCGTACGAAGTCGGCCGAACTCGTTCGCCAGGAATAACTCATTTGACGCACGATCATCCATATCCCCTGCCAGACCCATATGAATTTCTCGGCGTCGCTCCGGCGAACGATAGAAGTCCACGATAGTGTTGCGTGTGATCTGATAGACCCACGACACAACCTTGTGCGGATCCTTGAGGCTGTCGATCCGCCGATGCATCCGCAGAAATACGTCCTGCAAGATGTCGTCGACTGCAGCCTCGTTGGCGAGACGATTGGCGATGAACGAGCGGAGGCCGGCCTGGACTTGTTGCCAGACCTCTTTTGCCGTTGCATCCATGGGAACACCTCCGCCTCGTTCGCCCGTACGGTACTGCTCACGCTTCATGCTGCGCAAGCCGCCGCGACGGATGCGCCTTCTGTTTTCGGCACGCAGCACCCGGTATTCTTCAACGGACCCGCTACCTCCAGCTGCTCATGCACCGTGAAAATTTCCCAGGCATTGCCGTCCGGGTCGGAGAACCAGAGCTTGTCCTGCTTGGCAAAACAACAGGCGACGTTCTCCTCGACCTTTTCGAGGATGCCCTGTTCTTGCAGCCGCACCTTCCAGGCCGCAATCTCCTCAGTCGAATCGACCTCGATTCCCAGGTGGTCCACGGAGCTGACAGTACCTGCCGACGAGACCAATGAAAAATTCAGTGCCGGTTGATGCAAGTCAAACTTTGCATAGTCCGCAGTCTGTTTTTGCGGTGACACGCCGAACACCTTTTCATAGAACTCTGCCGATTGGAGCACATTACGCACGTCCAGAGAAAGATGGGGACGCATGGGAGACATCCTTAATAAATATAGAAAATATAGAAGCTGCGGGGAATCCGCCGCTCACTTCTATAGACGGAGCATCCTTGAAAAGGACGCAAGCCTGATCAGATTGCCTGAATTAATCAGAATACCAAGGGGTTATAGCCCAATATTCTCAATCAGCTGAAGGTCTTCTGGAGCCAACGTGAACTGATCCGAAGCCAGATCCTCTTTCATATGTTGTGGATCTGTCGTGCCTGTGAGAGGAAGCATCCCGATTTGCATGGCGAATCGAAAGACGACCTGGGCCAGCCCCATGCCGTAGCGAGCGGCCATCGAACGGACGGCGGGATTGACGAATACTTCCCGATTAGCTGTCAACAACGAAAATCCCTGATAGACGATCTTGTGTGTGCGGCAAATTTCTCGTACCTCTCTATCCCAACCGAGAGCTGCATAACACCGGTTTTGGACCACCATCGGCCTGTGCTTCGCCTTGGCACACAATAACGCAAGTTGTTCGGCTGAGACGTTGCTGACCCCGATCATCTTCGTTCGGTCGGATTCATACAGTTGTTCGATCGTTGCCCACACCTCCCAATCTTCTGCTGCGAGGCCTCTGCGATAATACGGCCCGTGAAGGACATACGAATCAAGATAGTCCGTGTGGAGATGCGCTAAGGAACTCTCAAATGATTGCCTCACTTGCGTCGTCAGATTGGCTGCCGCATCATAGGGTGTCCGATGGTCCTGGCCATTCACCGATGTGAACTTGGTTTGCAGAAAGAGCTTGTCACGCATGATACCCCGTTTGGCGAGCGTCAACAACGCTTCCCCGACCCGGGCTTCATCGTAATGGATCAATTGATTGGCCGTATCGATCGCGGCAAATCCAGCCTCGACGGCTTGCAGCACCAGCGCCGTTGTCGCCTCCTTCTTCCATGCCGTGCCGTACATGAAAGAAGGGATGGGAACCTCATTGTATGTGGTTAGTGTCATCAGAGCCTCCCACTAAACTTCTGTACCATACACAGTTCTGTGTGGCAGTCTCAACGTAGCAATTGGTACAGTTCCCCAGCGATGATGATGGGATAGAAGCAACCATGAATTCCGAGCACGACATTCATGTGGTAGAGCTGCGGCTCAGCTACCGCTATGTACAAGAGCACCCGTGGGTCGTGGCGGCAGTGAACGGATTTCTGTCGGCCTATTTCATGGAACAGCCGAGTTTTCGGGTGCAGCGACATTTTGACGAGCTGGAATCCGGCATGCACGTGTGGCTCTGCGAAGTTCCCGGCACAATGAAGATAGGTTCACTCTTACGGAGGTTGCAGGCGGATATTCCCCCCTGTCGGTACGGCCAGACTGAAACAGAGCCGTCAACCCGTCCGCAATATGTTATCGATTTTCCAGAGAAGAGTTAACAGCTGATGGCGAATGACCGAAACGACAAGCAGCTTCCCCGCTGGACTCGCCGCATCTTTCAAACCAAGTGCTCGAAATCCAGCGGTGGAGTATAATGCATCATCATGAATCGAGTGCTTGTGCTTGGCGCGGGAAAAATTGGTTCCCTGGTCGCCTGTCTCCTGGCCCAGCGTGGCAGCTACGAAGTGCATCTGGGCGATATGACCCTGGATACACCCAAGCACCTCGTCGAGGATCTTGGACTTGAGCGGGTCACTCCCTGTATTCTCGACGTTCGGCATCCCGACGCAGTCAGCACCTATCTCTCAACCCATCCTGTCGATGCAATTATTTCGAGTCTCCCCTATTTCTGTAACCCCACTGTCGCCGGGCTGGCCCTGACCCATAGCCTGCATTATTTCGACCTCACGGAAGACGTCGAAGTGACGAACCAGATCAAGGTCTTGAGTAC
>JACPZN010000015.1 GCA_016195505.1 Nitrospirota bacterium
GATTGCTCTCGCTGGCCCATCTAAATCCACCCACTCCCCAGGGGCAGCTATATACATTGCTCAACCCCACACTGGTACATCAATGTCCGGTGAGTTTCGAGACATTCATTCATGAACTGGAGTCCGACCTTCAACGTCAAAGCGGATGGCACACGACGGACCAGGGTCAGACGGCTATCCTCGTAAGCGCGTCGCCCAAGAGTAAGCCCGAGCAAGAAGAACGCCTCGCCGAGCTGGCAGAACTGGCTTCCTCTGCGGATCTCACGGTGATCGACCGTTTAGTGCAACGCACGCATAGCGGCCAGCACCGGTTTCAGCTGGGAAGCGGCAAGCTCAAAGACGTGCTCATGCACGCCATGCAAAAAGGCGCAGACCTCCTCATTTTTGATCAAGATTTGCCTCCGGCTCAGGTGCGCGAGATTTCGGAGATCACCGACCTGACGGTGATCGATCGGACCCAGCTGATTCTCGACATCTTTGCGCAACGGGCGCATAGCCGAGAAGGCAAGGTGCAGGTCGAGTTGGCGCAACTCCGCTATCTGCTCCCCCGTCTCTCCGGTCAAGGAACGAGCCTCTCGCGCTTGGGCGGTGGCATAGGCAGCAGAGGCCCCGGTGAAACGAAGCTCGAAACAGACCGCCGCCGCATCAGAGAACGCATCGACCATCTGGAGCACGAGATTGAGGGTTTTGCCCGCCATCAAGACCAACGGCGATCACGCCGCGTCCGACAAGAATTCCCGGTCCTCTCCATCGTGGGCTATACGAACGCCGGCAAGTCCACGTTGCTCAACGCCTTAACGAATAGTCAGGTGAGCACGGCCCCACGTGTCTTCGAAACACTCGACACCACAACCCGCAGACTGCATTTTCCCCAAGGCCGTGAAGTGATCATCACCGATACGGTGGGGTTTATTCGCGACCTGCCCAAAGATCTCCTCGCAGCCTTTAGAACGACATTGGACGAGTTGCGCGATGCCGATCTCCTCTTGCATGTCGTCGATGCGGGAGCGAAAGATCTGGACGCGCATATTGCCGCGGTCGACGTCGTCCTTCAAAGTCTCACGCTCGATCAGCTTCCACGGGTCCTCATATTCAATAAATGCGATCAGCTTCCGACCGGGCAAGCGGAGGCCCTATGCCGGCGCTACGATGCGATTGGAATTTCGTCCCTCCATCAGGAGACCTTGTCCCCTCTCATCCAGCACCTTGAACAACGGTTGGCCGCACTCGTCCCAGCGGGCGGCTCTTCCCAGAAATCGATGGCCCCGACTTTCACACTTGCATCTCGACCCTAACCAACTGCACAATTGGTCCCCTTTGGTACCAGCCATGGCAACGAAATCCCTGCCTTCATCGGATCATCGGAAGCGTCTGCGAGCCATTGCCGAGCTGCTCGAACGGACGATGCAACACCCAAAGATGGAACTCGACCATCGTTCCCCTTGGGAACTGCTCGTGGCTACGATCCTCTCCGCCCAATGTACCGACCAGCGAGTCAACCAGGTCACGCCATCACTCTTTCAGCGGTATCGAACCGCGACTGAAATGGCTGAGGCCAGCCTCCCCGAACTCGAAGAACTCATTCGTTCCACCGGCTTCTTTAAGAACAAAGCGAAACATCTCGTCGCCTGCGGCAAAGTTGTGACCGAGCGCTTCGGCAAACAGGTCCCGCATACGATGGAAGAGTTGCTCACCTTGCCAGGTGTCGGCAGAAAAACCGCAAATGTCATACTCGGCAACGCCTTCGGCCAGCCCAGCGTCGTCGTCGATACCCATGTGAAACGCGTGGCAAAACGGCTCGGCCTGACGAAATCCGACAATCCAGAGCTGGTCGAACAAGACCTGCAGCAGCTCATGCCAAAATCCCAGTGGACGGCCTTCTCCCAACGCTTGTTGTTACACGGCCGCTATGTCTGCCTGGCGAGAAAACCCCAATGCCGCACCTGTCAGGTCTACCGGCACTGCCCATGGAAAGAGAAAGGTCCTCAATGATTCGTAGTATGACCGGTTTCGGTCGACGACAGTCCCCCTGGCAGGATGGGTCCGTGACGGTGGAAATGCGATCCGTTAACCATCGTTTTCTTGAAATCGCCTGCCGACTTCCCCGGTCATTGAGCCACTTGGAAGACTCCTTCAAAAAGGCTATACAACAACGCTGTGCCCGGGGACGCATCGATATCACGGTGACCGTCCAAGGGGGCAAAGGCCGCACTGGAAGCGTCAATCTTGACCAACCCCTTGCAAAGCAGTACCATCAGGCCCTCCGCACCCTCAAGAAATCCTTAAAGTTGAGTGGCTCCATCGATCTGGCCCTCATGGCTGGGCTCCGGGATGTGGTGTCCATATCGGATCAACCGACGGAAGACCCGAAACTGGCAAAGACCGTTCAGCAACTGACGACGATGGCTCTCACAGACCTTGAGGACATGCGAACGCGCGAAGGAAAGGCCCTGGCCGAGGACATGCGCGCGCGGATTCAGACTATCCGAGGACACCAAACCCTCATTGCCGGACGGAGCCCTCTGCTGGCCCAGGAGGCCTTTAATAGGATGAAGGTCCGTGTGGAGAAGCTGCTAGGGTCCGAAATCCCCGACCCCTCCCGGCTCTATCAGGAATTGGCGTTGTATCAATACCATTGGCTCCAAGGCCAACGATGCGGAAATTGCCGGTCATGTGGTTCAGATGAAGGCCGAACTGGAACGGATTCGCGAACAGGTACAAAACGTCGAATGAACTCAGTCACTGCAACCAGCTCCTCGGCCTCGGCCTCGGGCCAACCACGATCCTCAATGGATCGACGGGGAATCCTGTTTATTATCTCAGCCCCCTCCGGGACGGGTAAAACGACGCTCTGCAAGCAAC
>JACPZN010000338.1 GCA_016195505.1 Nitrospirota bacterium
ATACTGATGACGAGCCGTAAGTTGGATTCGATCATCTGCTGGCGAGCCTGTTCATCGCCGGCCATCACGCGCTTCCCGAGCTGCTGCTCCTGCTTGAACGTCAGCAGCGTCGAGCGGCGCACTTCGCGCAGGTAGCTCTTGAGCGTATCGAGACCTTCCGGCCGGCCGGATTCTTTCTCGGCAGGCTCAGACGCACCCTCGCTGTGGGAGTCGTCCACATCGTCCACGACCTCCCGGCGCGCTTCGCCTATCTCAAGTCGCTCGTCGTGCTGTCGGCTCATCCAGCGCTGTGTCCTTTGTTCGTGCACCTAATACCAGATGCTGAAGCTTGAGAACCGGTCGGTTGCCGCACTCCATTCCGTCTCGATCTTCGTCACGCGCGCCGCGGGCGGCCCCTTCTGCAATTCATGCAACAGCGCTTCGATCACGGATTTCTTGCCCTCTACATCCAGCTGGACCCGGCCATCGTCGAGATTTCGGACGCCGCCGGAAAGCCCGCGTCGTGTCGCCACCCGAGCAGCAAAGGCACGATAGCCGACGCCTTGCACACGACCACTCACCGTGATGTGCGCACGAACCGTCGTCTCTCCTGCCGACTCAGTCACTTGGCCTACCACGATCTCGCACGATCCCGGAGCCCGAGCGGAGCACTCACGCTCAACGGATATTCTCACACCTCCCCAGGGCCGTCACGCGTTTTGCAATTCTGCGCGTAAAAACTGGGAGAAGAAATTCCCGTGCATTACCCCGACACCGGATCATCATAAACGAAGACAACGTGACGAAGCCGGAACTAGCTGGAAAGCAAACACTGGAGGGGTTTATCCGCATGCGCTCATTACGACAAATCGAAAATGAGCACGCGGCTCTCACGAAGTGCGGTTTGGCATGGGGAGAAAAGACATCACTGGAGGCGCTTATCCGCCGGCCTCAATAAGTAGGCCGGCGGCACGAGCAAGCTATTCTAAATGAGGATTCTACTTGCGGTGTGTATCCGGCGCCTCAATTCGATACAGCGATAAAGAGGCGCCGGTTCGCACGAAGTGCGGTTTGGTCGGGGCGAGAGGATTTGAACCTCCGACCCCTGCGTCCCGAACGCAGTGCGCTACCGGGCTGCGCTACGCCCCGACAAAATTGAGACAAGGAAAACGGGAAGAGGGATTGTCTTACAAGACAGGGGTAAAACGCAACCCGTGAGCTTCCGCCACACCCTGGCAGGTGACCTGTCCGTCCTTGAGATTGACCCCCTTGGCCAACCCTGGATCAGATCGAATCGCTCGATCCACACCTTCAGAAGCGAGGCGCACTAGATAAGGCAGAGTTGCATTGGTCAAGGCGAAAGTCGAGGTCCGGGGCACCACCACCGGCATATTCGCCACGCAATAGTGAAGTACGCCATCCACGACATACGTGGGATCGGAATGGGTCGTCGGCCTGGTCGTCTCGAAACACCCACCTTGATCGACCGATACATCCACCACGACAGATCCGGGCTTCATCTGTGAGACCAGCGAACGCGGCACCAGCTTGGGCGCCTTTGCGCCAGGAACGAGCACCGCGCCGATAACGAGATCGGCCTCGCACACAGCCTGCTCGATTGCGGCAGGACTCGCGGCGCGCGTCACGATTCGGCCTTGATAAAGATCATCGAGTAGGCGCAACCGCTCCACATCGAGATTGATCACAGTCACCTGCGCTCCCATGCCCACGGCGATGCGAGTCGCCGACGCCCCCACCACTCCCGCGCCGAGCACTGCCACCTTGCCCGGTTCCACACCGGGCACCCCGGCCAGCAATACTCCCCGACCACCATGGGTCTTCTCCAGATAATGCGCGCCGATCTGGACCGACATCCGCCCGGCTATTTCGCTCATCGGCCTCAGCATCGGCAGGCTGCCGTCTTTGGCCGCGGTCGTTTCGTATGCAATCGCCGTAATCTTTTTTTCCAAAAGCGCCTTGGTCAGATCCGGGAGAGATGCCAAATGGAGATAGGTGAACAGAACCTGGCCCGAACGAAAGAGATGACATTCAGAGAGCAACGGTTCTTTGACCTTCATAATCAATGCGGCCCTCTTGAAGACCTCGTCCTTTGAGCCGGCGATCGCTGCACCGGCCTTGCGGTACTCGTCGTCGCTGAACCCGCTCCCTTGCCCCGCTGACGGCTCAATCCAGACCTCATGCCCGGACTGCCGCAAGGCTGCCGCGCCGTCCGGAGTGAGACCCACACGATATTCGTGATCTTTGAGTTCTTTTGGAATACCGATGATCATGAACTTCCCTCCCCTCGCACCGTACACGATGTTCTCGATCCATTATATACACTCTCAGGAGCGTTTCTGCACGCGAGGGGACCTCCCCGCTCGATGGACAGTCCTGCGAATGCTGGTGTAAGATGCGCTCGTTTCCGGAACCTTGCACCCGATGGAGGCGCGCATGAACTCTTCGAACGGATCGTGTCATGCCTGCGGGGCCGGCAACGGCCCGCTCATGAAGTTTTCGCTAGGCAAGGACTTCTTCGGCCGTCCGTACGACCGTCTCTCTCCTTCCTCCGATCAAAGCCCCAAATGGTATTGCGCGTCCTGTTCCATGCACAAGAACCTGCAGCGGGATTTCCGAGACATTCGCGCCGAGTACGACAAACTGAACGCCGGCCAAGGGTCGGAACTCGCCAAAGGCGAGGAATTCCGCCGCGCGTCCGTGCGGCTGCGAGAAATCATGGCCATCCTGGATGCCGCGCAGGGACAGTCTCCGCTGCTTGCCGGCAATGACGTCAGGCTTTTAATGGAACGGCTCAATAGGGCCACCATGCCGGCCTAGCGCAATTGCACAATGCCGCCGTTTCAGCGTCATATCTTCGTCTGCATCAACCAACGCCCGAAGGATGATCCACGCGGCTGTTGCGCGAACTTGGGCTCGGAGAAACTCCACGCTCATTTCAAGAGCGAAACGAAACGGCTGAATCTCAAAGGGCTCGTGCGCGCGAACAAGGCCGGCTGCCTCGACCACTGCGAGCTGGGTCCCAGCGTGGTGATCTATCCAGAGGCCGTGTGGTACTGGGTCGGCACGGAAGCCGACGTGACCGAGATCATGGAACGGCATGTCGTGAAAGGTGAGATCGTCACCCGGTTGCTCATGCCGGACCATCCGGTTCCGGAGAAGCTCGCGCCGCTAAAGAAGGCCTAGGACCTCCCACATCACATCACGGCCATGTCAACCGAAAACAAATGGAAGGCCAACCAGGACAAGGTGGCCTTCGCCAAACAGTTTCCTGGCCTGACACTGGACTGGAAAGCCTGCGAAGGAAAATCGGTCCAAGCCGTGATCCCCTTGACCGGCAAGCCCGGCGCCGCGGTGGTCGCGTTCACCGACGGTTCGTTTGCCGTCGTTCCACCGCTGACTCCTGAACCCTGGGAGCTCGGACAAGCCCTTGTCGATGCCCGTGCGCAACTTGAACCAACGCACAAGGCCGCTTATGTGGAGTATGATCGATTGACCAAGAAAGATAAGGATGCGCTGAAGTCCGCCCGGCTCGAAAAGATTATCGGCGCGATTCAGAATAACCTGGAACAAATTCCCGAGCTCAAGGACCGATTGAAAGCACTCGTGAAGGAGTGGAAGTGAGCAGTCTCCCGGATCGAAACATGTTCGAGATCTTCTCGCAAGGTCTCTTCGAAGGAGTCAAGCCTATGATGGTCATTCGCGATCACCTCGTCCGCCATCCGGACCGCTGCACCCACCAGGCCATCTGCGTGCCTATCTGCCCGACCGGCGCCTGGCTCTCAACGCCGCCCTACAAATTCGACTCCTCTCGCTGTCTCGAGAGCTGCCGCCTCTGCCTGGATGCCTGTCCGTCACAGGCGATTTTCGCCGTGTTCAAGAAGGGCGAGAAGCTGTTGGAGCCGCAGAAGAAGACGGGGTAGGCTGGTTGGTTCTAGTGCCGCGCCCCGCGCGCATCTGACAGTTCAGAACTTCATCAGCGGTGAGCGACGTGCTCGGTGCATGCGCGCAATGTGGAAGCGACCAGCCCCCCCGGAAGGGAAAGAAATAGCCAGAGCTGACGACGGCGCTCGGTCAATGCGTGCACTATGGCAATTGGCCATACCACTGTGCGTGAAGCCGGGGAGGAAAAAGCAAGAAGGCCCCTGCACCACACATCTGTTCCTGCCGTGTACGCCGTTGGCTTATGGCGCTAGCGTGAAGTCCTGATCTAGCCTATCACCCGCAGAAATATTCACGGATGACGGTGCTGGAGCCTGGGTTGCGTACGCTGTGGTCGGCGTTTGTGCGGAACCGTAGACGGTATAGACACCGGCAACCGCACCTTGCCCCGTCGCATTCGGTGTTATCGGCAAGGTCCCGGTCCCATACGAACCCAACGAAGGCGCCGCAATGGGTAGAATCAACCCATACCCATAATCGCCGACTGGCATTGCACCGTCATTGACCGTCGCGACCTGCGATCTCACCGTTACGGTCGGGCCGCCAGAAAGTGCCTGCTTCGCAGCAACGATGACGGTCGCGTCATCACGATCATCAACAGCAGGCGGAGGCGGCGGGTTTATTAACGTCACTGTATCGCCAATTGTGTGAAATCCAGAAGGCTGCAACTGGAACGGCTGGGCCCGGTTACTGATTGTGGTGATGCTCGTGCTGCTGGGAACCGGCACACCTGCGATGACTGCTGTTGCACAGCAGGTATTTGTTGGGCTGTTACTTGCTGTGATCACGACGTCGTAGTTTCCTGGATCGAGACGGGAGAGAAAGAAGTCTCCCGTGGTAGCGTTCGGCACGGTTGATCGAACGACGTTGCCGCCCATTTGGGCAGACACAATGACATTGTTGGCGTTGACGTGGCCGGGGAAAAGGGCGGTATCGAGGGCGCCCTGGATACCGTTCAGCTCGAAGGGAATCACCTGGATCACCGGCTTGAGCTTGTATGTGCCACTCCCGGTCTTCACGATGGATTTACAGGCATCGAAATCCAACAGCAGATCGGCGCGTTGCCCAGGATTCACCGCGAATTGGTGGACCAATTTGATGCCGCTTTGCACGCCACTCGGTGTGTCGAGCGCGATCTCCGTCGTCGTTCCCGAGAGAACTACCGAATTGGCAAAGGGAGAACCGCCACTGTTGCCGATCAACACCAAACGCACTTGAGTGTACTGGCCTGCTTCGAGTGGCGTCACACCGAGCTGTTCAAGCGCAAGATTCGGTTGCATCGGGTCGTTGAGGTTCAGGAGGTTGATTTTCCGCGGCGGGACCAAGGCAATCGTGGTCCAGCCTGCTGCGTTCGGATCGGCAGAATTGCTTTGGTGCACGCGTACTTTGTCGACAGTGAC
>JACPZN010000058.1 GCA_016195505.1 Nitrospirota bacterium
CCGGCCGCAGCTGTCCTGATCGTCAGTCGGGGAGGGTTGCTCGCAATTCAATGCTTGAGCCAGCTTCGTAGCGGTCAGCGATTTTCCGATGCTCGCCTCGCCATGGAAGAGATAGGCGTGGGCGAGGCGTCCGTGGCTCAGCGCGGCTTTAAGCAGCGATATCGGGAGTTCGTGTCCGGTGATATCGCGAAACGGCATGGGTTAGCGTCGTCCTCGATTCCTTGAGCGCCCGGCTCGCAGCCCTTCCAGTACGAGTGTTGCTACCGTATTTGAGACTGAGTCCGGAGATTGCCGGGCATCCACAACCTTGATCCGTCGAGGTTCGCGTCGTGCCAATTGAAGAAATCCAGCGCGGACTTTCCTGTGGAACCGTTCGGTCTCTCGATCGAGGCGATTCTGAGTGGTAGCTTGGTCCTGCCGCCGCCGGAGCCCGATTGCGACCGGGACGTCGAACAGCAGTGTCAAATGCGGCGCGAGGTTTCCCGTCGCCCAGTCGTTCATCGCGCGCAGTAGTTTAAGGTCAAGTCCGCGCGCGTACCCTTGATAAGCCATTGTGGAGTCCGAGAACCGGTCGCATATTACGACTATGCCGCGTTTGAGGGCAGGCCTGATGACATGATCGACATGTTGACGGCGGGCTGCCAGAATGAGCAGGGTTTCGGTTTCCGGTGCGATAGCTTCAGTCGAATTGTCGAGCAGGACGCTGCGCAGCTGTTCGGCGACAGGCGTACCTCCTGGTTCTCTCGTATGCAGGATTTCATGGCCCTGGGTCGTAAGCAATCGGCAAAGACGAACGGCCTGTGTCGTCTTCCCACTTCCTTCACCACCCTCCAGCGTAATGAAGATCCCCGCAATCTTTTTTCGTAATGTTGCCAACGGTGGTTCCTTAAAGCCGCAATCGGGGGGCGATCCTATGCCAGGTTCAGGTGAATAGCAAGGTAGCACCAAGCCAGTTCTGTAGTCCAAACTGTGCATGGATTATGGCGATTCGTATGACAGCCTCTCTTGCAGGCGACTTTCATCCTGTCGTGCCCAAAAGACCACACGCTGCACGGAAGTTCGGGGCTACGGAGCTGCGATAAACAAGGAAGAGATCCAACGGTCTCGAAAAGGCTGTCAAGGTTCCGGGGCTTGCTCGCGCAGCCCCAAGACCGCTAGGAATTCGCACTAGGCGCTCCGAGCGTTGTCATCTGCATAACCTATTGAAAATAGCAAGAAAAGGCTTGCGGTGCCGGGGAAGAACTCTGTAATATGAGCCACCACATTCTGGGGTCTGGATCAGGGCCTCAACCTATGCTCAAGACCGCCTTAAGACGCTACTTTCTCACCGGACTTCTAGTCGTCACCCCCATCTGGGGCACAGTCCTCATCCTGAAGACCCTATTCGTTACTGTGGACGGCATTCTGGGCGACGCAGTGGCGGAGATGGTGCCAGGCCATTACATTCCCGGATTAGGGATTGTGATGTTGATTTTGCTGATCTTTACGGTGGGATTGCTTGCGGCGAACTTCATGGGGCGCCAGATAGTAAAGATCTGGGAGGATTTGCTCAGCCGATTGCCTCTCGTGCGGGGGATTTATTCCACCCTGAAGTCGATGATGGACATTCTCTCTTTCTCAGAGCGAGGGTCTTATCGCCGCGTGGTGCTGATCCAGTTTCCTAAGAATGGCCATTACTGCTTTGCGTTTGTGACCGGTGTGA
This sequence comes from Nitrospirota bacterium, assembly GCA_016195505.1. Lineage (GTDB taxonomy): Bacteria > Nitrospirota > Nitrospiria > Nitrospirales > Nitrospiraceae > Nitrospira_D. The sequence goes on from JACPZN010000058.1 coordinate 1,703, forward strand.
CGAAGGGGGAGACGACTGTATTGGGCCAGGACCCGTTGGTCCATGTCTATGTGCCGACCTCACCCAATCCCACGTCCGGATATTTTCTCTTGGTGCCGGAACGGGAAGTCACGTCAGTCGACATCACTGTTGAGGAGGCGATGAAGCTCATCGTCTCCGGCGGGCTCTATTCGCCGTCGACTCCCTTGACGTCTGCACTCAACCCTGATCCCAAGTGGAGCCAGGTGAAGCAGCCGGATGCAGGGGTGCCGATCGGATGATGCAGAGATTTCATGATTTTGTGTTTTGTGATTTGTTGATCGAGAGAGTCTGATGAAGCAGCCACCAAATCGCCAAATTACCAAATTGCAGATTCGCGGGCTCGGGGTGGTCGTGATGGCCGCAGGGTTGGGCAAGCGCATGAGGTCCAAGCGCGCGAAGGTGCTGCATCGAGTCTCCGGCCAGCCGATGGTCCTCTATGCGGTTGATTTGGCGTTGCAGGTAGCGGGTCATCGCATTGCGGTTGTGGTCGGACATCAGGCCAACGATGTCCGGCAGGTTATTCGGGCGGGGATTACGGGCAAGGCCGGAGCCGAGTCGGTCGCGATTGTTGAGCAGGCGGAGCAACTCGGGACCGGACATGCTGTGCTGCAAAGTCGTCCCGTGTTCTTCGGTGCGAATGAAGTCCATCCGACCAACTATCTCGTTTTGAACGGCGATACCCCGCTGCTGAAAGAACGTACCGTGCGCGAGCTGCTGCGGGTCCATCAATCGGAAGGGGCGACCGTGACGATCCTGACGGCGATGCTGGAGGACCCCAGCGGGTATGGCCGTGTGATCCGCCGGCAGCCCAGTGGAGGTCATCAGGGCGGGCTGGCTTCGTCCGAAGTACTCAAGATCGTCGAGGATCGAGATGCGACTCCGGCCGAACGTGCCACCAGGGAAATCAACGTAGGGACCTACGTGGTGGCAGGCGAATTTCTCTTCCCTGGGCTGGAAAAACTGGAACCGCACAATGCCCAGGGCGAATACTATCTCACCGATATTGTGCGGATGGCGGTGGCGCAGAGGCAGCGGGTCGTCGCCGTGACGCTTCAGGATCCGGAAGAGGGCTTGGGCGTCAACACCAGGCAGCAACTGGCCATGGCGGAACAGGTTGTTCGACAGCAGGTTCGCGAGCGCTGGCTGGAGGCGGGAGTCACGATGCTGGATCCTGCCTCCGCATGGATTGATGCTGGTGTGACCATCGGGAAAGACACGGTGCTCCATCCGAATGTGGCGCTCGAGGGCAGAACCGAGATCGGCGAGGATTGCGTCCTGCGGTCCTATTCACGACTGACCGATTGTGTGGTGGGCGATCGCGTGGAGGTTCTGGATCACTGCGTGCTCCGCGAGTCACGGATTGAAGACGACGCGATGCTGGGTCCCTTCGCCCACCTGCGTCCCGGTGTACTGGTTCGGCGAAAAGCAAAAGTCGGGAATTTTGTCGAGATGAAGAAAACCGAACTGGGTGAAGGATCAAAGGCCAACCATCTCAGTTACCTCGGAGATGCAAAAATCGGCAAGGGTGTCAATATCGGTGCGGGAACCATTACCTGC
>JACPZN010000347.1 GCA_016195505.1 Nitrospirota bacterium
AATAATGCCTATTTTGTCGTGACCCAATTTCCCGAGCAGATCTTGCTGGAGTTCGAAGATTTCCTAAACATGCCGCTCGTGGGAACGCATGTGGATCAGCCGATGTCGGTCAGCGCCGGTGGCACCACGCTCAGAGGCAGTTCATTAGTGCTCACACAGACACCCTTTCCGGAACGACCTCGCTTGCCCGGTGTGACATCGACCGGGGGAAGCCCCGTCCTCCTGCGAGATCTAGTGGATGTTGTGCGAAAAGTCGGTCCCGAGACCGTGGATCACTTCAACCTGCAACGGACGATGGACGTCCTTGTCAGTGTTCCTGGTAACGATCTGGGGCGAGTCGCGGGACAAATCGAACAGGCCGTCGCGAAGGTGGAGATCCCGAAGGATGTGGTGCTGACATTCAAAGGGGAAGTCGACAGCATGAGGGCTGCGATTTCCGGATTCGCTGGAACTCTGCCGTTGGCCATGGTGTTGATCTATCTGGTGATGGTCGGGCTGTTTCGTTCCTGGCTCGATCCCTTTGTTGTCATGTTTGCCGTTCCGTTGGGATTCATCGGCGTGATCTGGATGTTGCTGCTGACCCATACGTCGGTCAACGTGGAATCGTTGATCGGCACCCTGATGATGATCGGGATCGTCGTATCCAACAGCGTGTTACTGGTGGATTTCGCGAATAACAAGTTGCGCGAGGGCATGCCGCTCCAAGAGGCCGTCGTGGAAGCCGGGCGCCTCAGAATCAGGCCCATCCTCATGACGTCGCTGGCCACCGTCATCGGATTGGCCCCTATGGCGCTCGGCATCGGGGAGGGAAGCGAGAGCAATATGCCGCTCGCGCGTGCCGTGATCGGGGGCTTAACGGTATCCACGTTTATGACGTTGCTGTTTATTCCGGTTCTGCATGCGATCGCCCGCCAACGATCAGCATCTAGCCTGGCTGGCACTGAAGGAGAGGTCCACTGAGTGGAGGAGTCATGGAGCTATCATGTATGCTCGCTGAGAGAGCTTCCTGGGGGCATATGACACAGACATCGCGGTTCAAAATCATTCTGATGGTTGCGGCAGGACTCTTTCTCCTTGCAGCGGCCTTGGTGATTATTCAGGGCCAGCAACCGACGGTGTCCGCACCCGATACAGACCGGGACTTGGCTCAGTCTTCTGCCGGCGCCCAACAAGTCCAAATATCGAAAGTACAACGGCGCGACATCAGTCAGACCCTGACTCTGCCAGCAAACATCTCTCCCTGGTACCAAGCAACGCTGTACGGAAAGGTCTCCGGCTATGTCAAATGGATCGGCTTCGATAAGGGAGATGTCGTGAAGAAGGGGGAGTTGCTGGCGGTGATGGATGCCCCCGAGATCGAAGATCAATACAAGCAGGCCGAAGCCGATTACGCCATCAAGCAAGTGACCTATGAGCGGTACTTGAGTGTGTGGCAGGACAATCACGACATTATCGCGAAGCAGGATGTGGATGTGGCCAAAGCTGCAGCCGAATCCGCGAAGCATCAGCGAGACAGCCGCCGCAACTTGCTTGAATACACGAAAGTCTATGCACCATTTGCAGGCGTGATCACCGCTCGATTTGCCGATCCCGGGGCACTCATCCAGGCGGCGACTGGCTCAGCGACTCAAGCGGCGCCGCTTTTCACGATCATGGATATGGACCACGTCCGAATCTATGTGAATGCCCCGCAGGAAGCTGCGCAGCTCGCGAAACCAGGACTTCCCGTGACGATGACCGCGCGTGAATGGTCTGAAGAATTACACGCTTCGATTACTCGGACGACCGAAGCCTTGGATCCAGCTACCAGAACATTGCTGGTTGAAATCGATGTGCCAAATAAAGACCATCGGTTGCAGCCTGGGATGTTCGTCAATGTGGCGCTCCATCTGCAGCAGCATCCGAACGCACTGGCGATTCCTCCCGCCGCTATTGTGCCAAGCAAAAATGGACAAGAGCAATCTGTGTTCGTGGTCGATGCCGGCAGAGCCAAACTCGTTCCCGTGAAAACCGGCATTGATGATGGTCTCTGGGTGGAGGTGGTGGACGGCTTGACCGGCCAGGAGGAAGTGGTCGTTGTCGGCAAGAGCGGGCTGATCGATGGTCAAGTGGTTCAATCGTCTCCCTATAACCTTCCAACCGGAAGACCAGCGAAGCAGAAAATGTAGCATTTTCCTTTAGCGAGGAAACGATCGAGACGTTCTCCGGAGGTGACAACTCATGCAGCGAATCTTTATTCGAATCATGGCACTGGTGCTCATTGCAAGCTGTTCCTACATCGCGCTTGCTGAAACCGGAAAGGTTTCTCAGCCAGTCGATGGTGGTGCATCGCGCACTATTATGAAACCGGCAGGGGATCTGCTGAAACTCGATGAAGCGATTAAGATCGGTCTTGCCACTCATCCTTTTATTGAACGTGCGCGCTACAGCGCACAGATCGCGAAGGCGGTGACACGGCAGACACAGGGTGAACAAAACCCCTGGCTTGAGGCGTCCATCGCGGGGAGCAGCGGCTCTATGCGCATTGTGACAACCGATGTCAAAGCGATTCACGATCGCGGTGGGCACGGGTTCGATCCGGGCGGCGCCCTCGCCAAGCATAACCAGAACATGTTGTCCGGCGGGTTCATGCTCAATCAATTGATCTCGGATTTCGGCTATACCGCCCATCGCATTCTCGCAACCGGAGCCGGTGAAGCGGCCAGCGAGAAGGAGATTCTGACGAACAAAGCCTTCGTCATCCTCAACGTTCAAAAGGCCTATCTCAACTGTTTGCTTCAGAAGAGTTTGGTGACGATTGCAACCGAGACAGTCAAGCAGCGGCAAGCCGTCCGTGATCAAGTGCAGGCGCTGTACAAACATCAACTCAAATCGAAAGTCGATCTGGACTTGATATTGGTAGAAGTATCGAACGCTGAACTCTCGCTGATCAAAGCGCAGAATGATCTCAAACAATCTTTTGCTGCCTTGAACAATGCGATGGGCATCGAAGGCCCTGAGCTGTATGAGCTAGAACAGATTCCTATTCGCGTGACTCCTAGCCAAGCGGTCGAGACATTGGTCGCCACCGGGCTCAGCGACCGGCCCGAGTTACTCGGCAATCGGGACCGTCTGGTCGCCAGCGAAGAATTGCTCAAGGCGGTCAAGGCCCTCAATTTCGGTTCGCTCTCCGCCGTCGGCTCGATCGGCATGACCAAATACGGCGATGTGCATGATAGCGGCATTCCTTCCGATGGCTTGGCCCCGTTTTGGGGCTATGGTGCCACGATGAAATTCCCTCTCTTCACGGGATTCAGGATTCAGAATCAGATCAAGGAAGCCAATCATCGCAAAGGGGAAACGGAGGAAGAACTCCAGAGTCTCGCGAATGAAATCATCTTGCAGATTGTTCGAGCCTATCTCACCAGGACGACGAATGCTGAACAAATCGCACTCGAGCAGGAACGTGTGACCTTTTCGAAAGAGGCGCTCCTGCTGGCGCAAGAGCGCTATCGCCTTGGCTTGAGTCCGATCGTGGAGGTTGTGCGCGCGACGGCGGTGTTGTTCGAATCCGAATCTCGCTTGGCGGAAGCCCGATATATCTACAAAACCAGTGAGTCAGTGGTCGCCTATGCTACAGGGCAAGAGTACAAACGCTTCTAGATACCTGGCCTGTGTGCTGGTCGTCGTTGTGTGCGGCGTGACGACGTCGCTCGCCGCGGAACAGATGTCGTCCCGTCCCTTGTCTGCGGCTGGCACTCCATTGAGCTGGGAGCAGGCGATTCGCACGGCACTTGAGAAACAGCCGCTCATCAAAATGGCGGAGCATGAGGCCCTGGAATCCCAGGCCCTGGTCAAGCAGATCGAATCAGCCAATTATCCGCAGGTGACCGGCATTGTCTCAAGTTCTGCTGGGAACACCAGGGTTCTGGCCAACCTTGGGATCTCAGGCTCACTGCCAAAACCCACCAACTACCTGACGACTCCCGGCATTCGCGCAGATTATCTCATTACGGATTTCGGGCAGACGGCTCATCGAATTCTCTCCCAGAAGTCCATCGAGGCGTCCGCCGAGAAAACCCTGTTGACTGCCAAAGCCCTCACCATCTTGAGCGTGGAGCAGGCCTATCTCAATTGCTTGAAGCAACAGCGGCTCGTGGACATCTCCCGAGAAGTCTTAAACGAACGCGAACTGATCCGACAACAGACGGAGGCGTTCTACCGACGAGAATTGCGATCCAAGCTGGATCTGGATTTTGCGTCGGTCGAGGTGAATCGGGCAGAGGTGGTGCTGATCAAGGCTCAGAACAACCTTGTAGTGGCATTTGCCGCCCTGAATACCGCCATGGGCCTCCAGGGTCCAGGAAACTACCTGTTGGAACAGATGGTCCTCGCTGTAACTCCAAGTGCCAGTCCAGAATCACTGGTTCAAGGAGCGTTGATTCAGCGACCAGAATTACTCGGAAGCAAAGACCGGGTACAGGCAGCGGAGGAAGCGCTGCAGGCAGCCAAGGCCCTCCGGTTCGGATCGGTGACTGCGATCGGAACCGCAGGGTACACCTGGTGGGGTCGTGAGGAGCGGCCCAGTGGGAAGGATGTCAGCAATCCCGGAGCGCAGCTGGGCTGGTACGGACTGGGAGCGACCAGTTCACTTCCACTGTACACGGGCGGCCGCATTGAAGGCCAAATCGAGGAGGCCGATGCCCGGAAAGGCGAGACCCAAGCCACCACTCGATCGATCGCCAACGATATTGTGCTGCAAGTCGCGCAAGCCTACCTCGTCCGGCTGACCGCCGAACAACAAATCAAGGTATCGGAAGAGAAGGTCGCCCACGCGCGTGAAGCGCTGACGCTCGCACGCGAGCGGTACAAGGCCAGCCTAGGCTCTATCCTCGATGTGACGACCGCAACGACCGATCTCTTGAGCGCCGAAGTCGGGCTTGCTGACGCACAGTACGACTATCAATCCAGTGAAGCCGCGCTCGCCTACGCAACAGGAGCCGAGTATGCGCGGTATTGAAACAGCACAATCGTCGATCGCACGTCGGCTATCTTTGTGCCTATGGTGCGTGTCGATCTTTGTCTTCTCGTCCGGCGAGTTTTCTTGGTCGGTGGAGCGTACATCTGAAGGACCAGCGCAGCAGCTCGCTTACCCGTCGACGCCGAATATTCCTCAAACAAAGGGCGCCTTTCTGGGCTACGAGGCCGCGATTCGGATCGGTCTTGATCGTCATCCGCTGCTTCGACGATCGAGGGAGACGGCTCTCGCCGCGGAGGCAGTCATGAATCAGGCGGCGGCTCGGTACTATCCGGAGTTGAATGCTTATGCAATTCACACCGGAGGGACCGTTCGTCCGCTCAGCGCGTTCAACGTGGGCGGAGCACAGAACAAACCAACCTCCTATGTGGAAAGTGCTGGATTTCGAGCAGACCAACTGATTTACGATTTCGGTCAAACCACACACAAGGTTCTGGCGGAGCGGGCCGGCCAGGAGGCGGCTGAAAAGGACATCCAGACACGCAAGGCGACGGTGATTCTGAGAGTGCAACAAGCCTATATCCACTGCCTACGGCAAAAGCGCCTCATCGACATCGCGGAAGAAACCGTGCGGGAACGTGGAGTCCTGCGGGATCAAATCGCCACGCTGTTCAAACGAGAGTTAAAGTCCAAGTTGGACTTCGACTTCATCTCGGTCGAGCTCACAAATGCGGAGGTTCAGTTGCTCCAAGCCAAGAACGAACTCCGTGCCGCCTTCGCAGGATTGAATAACGCCATGGGAGTGCGCGGCTCAGAGGACTACACGTTAGAAGACCTCTCTACCCCATCTGCTTCGTTGGATTCGCTGGAAGCACTAATTACTCGGGCGCAGAGCAACCGTCCAGAATTACTCGGCACGACTGATCGGATCAAACAGGCAGATGAACGGGTCAGTTCGGCCCAGGCGATGAATCTTCCCACGATCGCAGCCCTAGGAATGGCCGGCGTCATCCACTTCAGTGATGCTCCGCTGAACCAGTATGCCGGATCGCATCCCGGGCAAACCAATCTCTGGTGGGGGGCCGGAGCCATGGTTTCCGTGCCGATTTTTACGGGGTTTCTGATCGACAATCGCGTCGCGGAGGCGCGACAAGAGAAGTACAAGGTCGAGCAAAAGAAAGTCAATCTGTCGAACAACATTGCGCTGGAGGTGACGGACGCCTACCTCGCGCTGCATGCGGCCCGCCAACAGATCGTCGTCGAGGAAAAAGAAGTCGAGTCGGCACGCAGTGCGCTCACGCTCTCCAAAGAACGGTACCGGCTTGGTCTTGCCTCTGTTGTCGATGTGACGACAGCCACAACTGCGCTCTTGACAGCGGAGGTGCGGCTGTCAGAAGCACGCTACGGAGTCCTCGCTGGTACCGCTGCCCTTGCCTTTGCTACGGGCCGCGGACTTTTGGAATATTGATCGACGCAGGCATGTTTTTTGACAAATTCTCTTCAGCACCACACCATCGTCGTCGCCCGCGACCAGTTTGCGCAGGCTTCTCTAGTGGACGAATCCATCCGAGATCACTCAATTTGAGCAGCCTCACGCTCAAAATCTGCGCAGGGAGGTCCCTGAGGCGGTCCATTCGAGCCTATAGGATCAGATATAAAATGCGCTTATGTGATGCGAATCAATCCTTCGGACGAAGGGAACCAACCTGGCTGCTCGGTCACAAGTCGCTTCATACCGATGACTGTATGGAGATCCAGCACACCAGGCACAGCTTGACTGGATAAATACAGCTTGGTACAGAACTTACCAAACCGCATCGTACCGAAGGATTTAGGAGGAGACGGGTGGTGCAGTGTGGCGAATGATCTTGCCCTCCACAAGGTAGACCACCAGCTCGGCGATGTTGGTGGCATGATCGGCGATCCGTTCGAGGTACTTGGCGATAAAACTCAAGCGAATGGCACGTGAAATCGTGTGCGGGTCCTCAATCATAAACGACAGAAGTTCACGGAATAACTGCTCCATCAGATCATCGACGAGGTCGTCGTCCGTGAGCACCTTCCGGGCGAGCGTGGCGTCGTCTTTCACAAACGCATCGATGCTTTCCTTCACCATCACCCGCGCCAGATTACCCATCCGCGGGATATCGATGTAGGGCTTGAGCTGCGGCTCTTCGTTCAGCTCAATCGACCGCTCGCAAACATTCTCCGCCAGGTCGCTGATCCGCTCAAGTTCGGTGGAAATTTTCATCGCCGTCGTCACCAACCGCAAGTCTCGTGCGGCAGGCTGATGGAGAGCCAGGAGCCGGATACAGTCTTCGTCAATCTCCACGTCCAGCGCGTTGACCTGATGATCCCGTTCGATCACCTGGCTGGCCAGGGTCGAGTCGCGCGTCACCAGTGCGGTGAGGGCCTTGTCGATCTGGTCTTCTGTCAGCCCGGCCATTCGCACAAGCTTGGTTTTCAATTCAGCGAGTTCTTCGTCAAAGTGGCGTTGTGTCATAACGGTCAACCAAATCGTCCGGTGATGTAGTCTTCTGTCTGCTTTTTCGAAGGCGTGGTAAAGAGCTGCTTCGTGAGGCCAAACTCTACCAGTTCCCCGAGGTACATGAACGCGGTCCAATCGGACACCCGCGCCGCTTGCTGCATGTTGTGCGTTACGGTCAGGATTGTCACACGTTGTTTCAAGTCGAGCAACAACTCCTCAATATTGGCCGTGGCGATCGGGTCGAGCGCCGATGTCGGCTCATCCAGCAACAGCAGTTCCGGGTCGGTGGCTAGGGCACGGGCGATGCAGAGTCGTTGCTGCTGGCCGCCGGAGAGAGACGTCGCTTGCGCGAGCAGCCGATCCTTCACCTCTTCCCACAAGGCGGCGCTCCGAAGGGCCTGTTCGACCTTCTCATCCAATATCTGGCGCTCAGTAATCCCTCGAACTTTCAAGCCGTAGGCGACGTTCTCATAAATAGACTTGGGGAAGGGGTTCGGCTTTTGAAACACCATGCCGAGCCGCATCCGCACCTCGATGGGATCAACCTCATGCGCCAGGATATTTCGGCTATCGGGATAAAGCAGTATTTCACCCTCGTAGCGGGTTCCGGCATAGAGATCGTGCATCCGATTAAAACAGCGGAGAAAGGTTGATTTTCCGCAGCCTGACGGCCCGATCAATGCCGTAATCTGGTATTCAGCGATGGGGACCGACAGGTTCTTCAGTGCCAACCGGCTCCCATAGGAGAAGCTGAGAGCCCTGGTCTCCGCCTTGAGTGGCTTGGGCCAATCCTGAGTCTGGGGTAGTTCGGCGAGATTCATGTTACCAAGCAACCCGCTTGCGGATACGATACCGCAAATAGATAGCCAATCCGTTCATGGTAAGCGTCATCCCGACCAACAGCAGGCCGGCGGCAGCCGCATTACTGGCGAAGTCTTCACCGGGCCGCGAAACCCAGCTGAACATCTGAATGGGCATGACCGTAAAAGGGGACATGAGCCAGTCAAACGAGAGATACGGCGGTTGCGTCGTGAACGGAGCCGGAGGCAGAAAGGCAATAAAGGTGAGGGCGCCGATCGTGACAATGGGTGCGGTTTCGCCGATGGCCCGGCTCAAAGCCAGGATAATGCCGGTCAGGATGCCAGCTGCAGAATAGGGCAGCACGTGATGTGAGACCGTCTGCCACTTGGTGGCGCCCAGCGCGTAGGCTGCCTCGCGGATCTCCACCGGAATCGCGCGAATGGCTTCACGCGTCGTGACGATCACCACTGGGAGAATCAACAGTGCCAACGTGAGGCCGGCCACAAGAATGCTCTCGCCCATACCCAACATGTAGACGAACAATCCGAGCGCCAGCAGGCCTAGATGATTGATGGCACGCCGGCCAGATTCGTAACCGTCACCTCGATCAAATCGGTCAGCCACGTTCTCCGCGCATATTCTTCCAAGTAGATCGCCGCCGCGACGCCCAGAGGTATACCCACTACCGCCGTCACCAGCATGATCAAGGTCGAACCGACCCACGCCGGAAGGATGCCTGCCTGTGCGGCATGCCGAGACGGAAATGACATCAGGAACTGCCAGTCGATTCGCTTGACACCTTCGAACAGGAGCGCCCCGAACAACATCACCAGCGTTCCGACTCCGATGGCGAGTGAGCAGAGACCCAACACCTTGAACAGCGCCTCGGCGATCTTGCGCCGCCTCAACATCAATACACCTCCCGAAACCGCTTCCGCATGAAATGTCCAAGGATATTGAAGACAAACGTCATCACAGCCAACACCAGGCCGGCTGCAAAGATGCTCTGGTAGCCGATGCTGCCATGAGGTAGATCACCGAGAGCCACCTGGACAATGTAGGCGGTGATGGTGGCCGCCGGCTCCAGAGGGTTCCATGTAAGATTCGGGTTTTGCCCTGCCGCAATCGCCACCACCATGGTTTCGCCAACCGCGCGAGAAATCCCGAGCACATAGGCGGCCACAAGGCCGGAGGTTGCTGCCGGCACAACCACTCGCCAGGCAGTCTGCAGGCGGGTTGCCCCCATTGCATACGACCCTTCCCGCAATACCATCGGCACGGCTCGCATCGCATCCTCGCTGAGCGAGATCACGAAGGGCAGGATCATGATGCCGATGACGATACCGGGGCCGAGCATGTTGAACCCCGGCAGATCCGGCCACAGCCATTGAAGTGCGGGGGTGACGACGAGCAAAGCAAAATACCCATAAACGACGGTCGGGACAGCCCCCAAAAGCTCCAATGCCGGCTTCATGATTTCCCGCAACCGAGATGAGGAAAACTCGGAAAGATAGATCGCCGCCACCGTGCCGAGAGGAATCGCAACGAGCAGACCAACCGCGCTGGTGACGAGCGTGCCGGCGAGCAGGGGCAAGATTCCGTAGTGAGGATTGTCAAAGAGGGGAGTCCAGAGGGTATCAGTAAAAAAGTCTGGGAGAGGCACCGTTTTGAAAAACCCGACCGATTCGGAGATTAGCACAGCTAAAATCATGACGGTCGCGGCCACGGACATCAGCGCGGCAAGCAACAGTCCGCCTTCGATCACCCGTTCGCGTCGCTGACGTGCACGGCGGCGTGCAGCAGCCTCCGCGATGGCGTCTGGCTCACTGATAGGAATCGCCCCCTGCATCGCCACGATGGACTTGCTCATCTACAGACTGTCCCCTCGTCATGCCCCCTGAATCCGATTCTGAACAGGAGCCTCATGGAGACTTATCGCTTTGGGGGACGGCTCATGATTTCTTCGATCGCCAGTCCGACCTCAGGTACACCGCCAAAACCGGTTCCCACGATGCCTTTTTTGAGACGTTCACGCGTCATACTATAGGCTTGTTCGGGCAAAGGAATATACCGAACTTCTGCGATCAGCTTGGGGCCTTCCGTCAGGTAGTAGTCGACGAAGTCTTTCACCTCAGTCCGCTTGGCTGCCGCCTCGCTGACATAGATGAAGAGGGGACGTGAGAGTGGCTGATAGGCGCCTTTGACGACATTCTCCACACTAGGCAGTACCGGCCCATTCTTTCCAACAATGGCGACCGCCTTCAGCTTCTTCACCTGCGCTGCGTAATAGGCGAATGGTATGTACCCCAAGGCATTCTTATTGTTCTCGATCCCCTGTACGAGCACGTTGTCGTCTTCGCTGGCGGTGTAATCGCGCATTCTTCGGACTCACCGCCACCGTCAACGCATCAAAGGCGATGGGCAGCTCGTAATAGGCAATGCCGTTCTTCTGACAGTGATCCATTTCTTCTTTAAGAATCGGTCGTGAGGCATCCGCGATGTCCGTTTCGCCTCGACAGAACTTCTTGAATCCCCCTCCTGTGCCGGCAATGCCCACGGTCACTCGTATGCGGCCCCGGTTCGCTTTCTGAAATTCTTCCGCCACCGCTTCCGTGAGCGGGTATACCGTGCTCGATCCATCGACTTTGATCAGCGCAGTGGATTCAGAATAGGTGTCCGCGATCGGCCATGCCAGCAGGCCAACAAGAGCTAGGACGACGCTAACCCTCGACTCAGACGATAGAGGCCTCTGCATGTGTCGTCTCCCTTTCAAGAAATCCATAAGAATCAGAGTCATAGTTTTTGTTGTGGCTCCTTGAGGTTACGGTCCATTGATTCCGCAGCTGTTACGAGTCTGTTAACTCCGTGTTAACTCCGCTTCGGTTCCTCTCTCCTTATCCGCCTCCGCCAAACTTGTGAAATGATGGGCAGCCGGACTGCCAGCAATTTCGAAGCATCTGCGAGATTGTCGTCCAAGGACTGCATGGAAGAGATTACGGTGCGGGCATTCTTCTTGGCTGCTGGCTCTTGGACTTGGCTTTACCGAGTTCCTGTCGCAGCTGTTCCAATTGATCTTGTACCTGTTGCATGCGCTTGTTCTGTTCCTCGAGTCGGTTACGGAGTTCCAAGTTGCTGCTGGTGAGTTCGCGAACTTGGAGTTGGAGATCTTCGTTAGAGTCGGCGACCCGACTGTTCTTGTTGAGCAATGGAGAGGGACTCGAGGATGGTGCAACAGTTCCAACTGGACTCATGCGAACGGACGGAGTCTTTGACCACTGGGCTAAAACCTCTTTGACATTCAATGAAAGATGAACCGTTTCGAATGGCGCCCATCGGGGTTCTTCGAGATCGGGCACCATCGCGGCTTGGGCAGGACCCGCTACCCAAAGCTTCATGCCCTTCGAATCTCGGAGATCCTTAAGGTTTCCTCCGCCGGTGTCTGCCTGGATAAACGACGAATGATCTGTGACGACTACATGGAGATAGCGTCCTCGCAAAAACAAGGACCCGACCGTTCGATCTTCGCTATAAGCAACGTCGGGCTTTGGCAGCGAAAAAAAGACCCGTTCGGTCTGCTTGGCCTGGTGGAAGGCGGTGGCAAGATAGCCTGAGATTGTCGACAACTCCTTGGGCGTGAACAATGGCACCGGCTGAGGATTTGCCAGCAGACCGACGAGTGTTCCACTGTATCCACTGACCTGAATCACCTGGAGCAGCGATTCGAGTTCTTTCGGGGTCAGATCCGCTGGGTGATTGTTCAAAGCAGTCTGACCTGAACGGGCCACCGTGGGATCCGCTTCGATCCCGATTCGAATATCCTGCTGGTCATACACCAATCGCCCGGTGGTAAGGAAACTGCAGGAGGAGAGGCTTTCAAGGGTTAAAAGGGTTAATATGAGCGACCAGGAGAGGAGAGCTGCTGCTGAGGTCATGGCCCGAGTGGACGTTCCTATTTGCATCTGAATTGAATCACCATATTCGGCCGGCTCCAATAGGGAACCTCAGGCGCAATCAAGGGCTTTATGGGTTGTTTGCACAAACAGTCTGTTCCTCAAGAGTTGTGTATCCTCCGTCATAGTAGGGGAAGTCCGCAATCTCTCGGCCGCCTGTGTTCCAGAAGTGGACACATTGAGCCGCTACGGTCGGAAGACTCCTCGCCAGATCATCAACCATGACGACTTTCGGTGGCCGGGTCGTGCCCACGACCATCACTCGATTGCCTGGTTGCACATATGTGGGCTCTATGGTCCCTTGGTACGTGATGGCAAACTCACCGTTGTGCCTTCCGGTTTCCTTTGGACCATAAGCCGGATGTTCGACGACTGGAAGGTGGGCTACTACGATAGTCACTGTCTCCCCCTTCACCTCAGATTGCACAATCCGTCCTCCAAGCTGAATCTTTTTGGCTTCAGCCTGATTAGGCATCATGCGCCAGCGAGTGAAATCAAAGTTGGGATCGACACCATCTAAAACCTTTGGAGGGAACACCTTGTAAGATGCACAAGCACTAATCGCTATTCCCGCTAGGAAGAATAGGACGGCTTCAAAAATGTATTTCACGCCTCACCTCCTTACTCCAAGCCATTCCACTATGCAACGTCAAATTGCTGGTAACGGAAGATGATGGTCCATAATCAACGCTACATGTATCGCAGTTGGAACTGAAAAAAGAACGCGTTCTGTGCGAAGGGGTCTGTTCGTGAGTCAAACGCTGGCGTATTCGGTCCGGTTCCCAGTCCTGAATGATGCCGGAACTCGTAATTGAATTGAACCTTGGATTGCATCTTTGGCGGAAAATTCTCGAAATAATAGTTCAGCCCGACGATGGATCTCGTATAAAGGTCGTTTGACATCCTGGTGTTGGGATCGAATTGCTCATACATGTACACCGGCTCGAAGTTCTCCAGGGGGCCGCTGGTGATGAGATATTTTGCGAGCACATACCAGGTTCGCCGTTTCATGCCTGGGGCGCCGGAGCCGCCGCACCCGTTCAAACAGGCGCCGTTGGCTGCTGTCCCGACCGTTGTAGCATTGGCTCCATCGTGGCCCTGCCAATATTCTCCCTGAATCATCAAGCCGGGCAGAATCTTCGAGGTGTATCGCGCATCCACTCCATAGCGATCGAATTTGCCTTTCCCGCGCCCATTCAGCAAAGTACCAGCATTGTTGGATTCACCCTGGATTGTATTAAAGCTGATAAACGACACGTCGTCGCC
>JACPZN010000348.1 GCA_016195505.1 Nitrospirota bacterium
CCGTCTTGGTCCGGGCGATCGCCTCACGCGCATGATCGAACGCAAACAGCGTCTGCCCTTTCTTAAACAGGGGCGTGTCCGGAGAGTTGAGATACTTGGGCATGCCCTCGCCCAAGACGCGGCCGCCGAATCCCACCACGCGCTTGCGTAGATCGGTGATCGTGAACATCACCCGCGCACGAAACCGATCGTAGTACCCGGACCCACTGTCTCGCGCCACCACGAGACCTGCCGCTGCCAGGTCGCCATGGGCAAACCCCTGTTTGACAAGCGCCCTGAGTAAACCATCCCATTCGGCCGGTGCGACACCGATCCCAAATTGATCGATCGTTGTTTGCTGAATCCCACGACCCGCCAGATACTCGCGAGCGCCAAGACCGATTCGTTCATCGCGCAGATTCTGCTGGAACCAGGCAGCGGCGGCTTGGTTGAGCTGCTCAACCCGATTGGTCTGCGCCGCCCGAGGCCCAACATGGGCGGCGGCTTCCTCAACCTCGATTCCAACCTTTCGGCCGAGATCGCGCACCACCTCTGGGAAACTCCCACCGGTAATCCGGGTCAGAAACGTGAACACATTCCCACCGGCGCCGCAGCCAAAACAATGAAAAATCTGCCTGGATGGACTGACCGTGAATGACGGGCTCTTCTCCTGGTGGAAGGGACACAAGCCCTTGAGATTCTGACCGACCTTGCTCAAGGACACGTGATGGCTCACGATGTCGGCAATATCGATCCGATCCCTAATCTGATTGATAATCTCGTCAGAAATCAAGCCTCGGCCCACGAGAGTCGCAGCTCCTACTTACCCGTCTCGCACGACCGGACGAGTCGGTTACTAAGTGATCGGATTAATTGACCGGTCAGGGTAACAGACGGCTTGAAAATCTGTCAATTCTGAAGAATGCCATCAGCCGGGAGGCCAATGCATATGCCGGCCACCCATCACATGGAAATGCAGGTGGAACACCGTCTGGCCTCCGTCTCGTCCGGTATTCCCAATGAGGCGGAAACCTGGTTCAGACAGACCTTTGTCTTTTGCGATTCTTGTGCAGGTCAGCAAGAGTCGAGCGAGCAGCGCCTGGTCGGCTTCGCCAAGATCTTGCACGGACTCCACATGTCGTTTAGGAATGACCAGCGTGTGAACGGGAGCCTGCGGGTTGATATCGTCGAACGCCAGGGTGTGCTCGTCCTGATACACAATCTTGGCAGGGATACGCCCAGATTTGCCGAACCGTTTGCCCAGTTCCTGATAGATCTCCTGAAGCGCCATATCGTGATAGCCCAAGACTATGAGCGTATGGAAAAACAGGTCGGCGACTTCATAGACAATCTCTTCTTTCTTTCCGCCTTTTGATGCCAGCAACACTTCCCCGGCTTCTTCCGCGACTTTTTTGAGGATCTTGTCGTGGCCCCCCTCGAACAGCTTCGTCGTGTAGGAGCCGGCTTGCGGATTCGCGCGGCGATTCTGAATCGTCCTCAGGACTCCTTCGAGAATCCCACCGAACGCATCTTGCGTTGTTGGTTCACCGATCCGGCCCTGTTCGTCGAGTCTTGAAAAGAAACAGGCTCGTTCGCCCGTGTGGCATGTCGGTCCGACCGGCTGAGCCTTCACCAGGATGGTGTCCCGATCGCAGTCAATGAAGAGTTCCTTCACGTGCAGCTTATGGCCGGATGTTTCACCTTTTTCCCAGAGCTTCTTGCGTGACCGACTCCAGAAGTGCACGGTCTTTGTGGCGAGCGTTTCGGCAATCGCCTCTTGATTCATATAGCCGAGCATAAGCACGGTCCCGTCCAGCCAATCCTGAACGACAGCAGGAAGAAGGCCTTGTTCGTCGAACTTGAACTGATTCATCGGTGCCTGGTTCATCCGCTTATGCCACCTGCGCAGCGTAATCCGATCGCACTGGAATGCCGCGCTCTCTCAAATACGCCTTCGCCTGCGGGATCGTAAAGGTCCGGAAGTGAAAAATCGAGGCGGCTAACACCGCATCAGCTTTCCCTTTGGCAAACCCGTCATAGAGATGCTCAAGCGTCCCGACTCCGCCTGACGCAATGACAGGAATCGACACCGCTCCGGACACTGCAGCCGTCAGACCAAGGTCATATCCGCTTTGCTGGCCGTCCTGATCCATGCTCGTCAATAAGATCTCACCGGCACCGTACTGTTCCATCCGCTCCGCCCACTCGATGGCGTCAAGTCCAGTCGAGTTCCGCCCACCATGCGTGAAGACTTCCCACCGGCCAGCCGTGGCACTTCGCTTGGCATCGATGGCGACCACAATGCACTGGGTGCCGAATCGTTGAGCAGCCTCTTTGACAACTTCGGGCCGCTGGACTGCCGCTGTATTGATACTCACCTTATCAGCCCCAGCATTCAACAGAGCCCGAATGTCATCGAGCGTCCGCACGCCGCCGCCGACTGTCACCGGCATAAACACACACGCAGCCGTCTGCTCGACTACATCGATGATCGTCTTGCGGTTCTCATGCGATGCTGTGATATCGAGAAAGCAGAGTTCGTCCGCCCCTTCGCGATCATAGACCGCCGCTACTTCGACCGGATTACCGGCATCACGGAGATTTACAAAGCTCACGCCTTTGACCACACGGCCATCTTTGACATCCAGACAGGGAATGATGCGTTTCGTCAACATGGCGTCCCGACTACGAGGAAAATTCAAAATGTAAAAGTAAAAATTGATGCCGACCGTCTCCCATACCTCACTTTTGCCTCTTACACTTTTACTTTTTCATTGTTTCAAGAGGCTGCCTTGAGCGCCTCTTGAAAATCCAGCTTCCCATCGAAGAGGGCTTTGCCCACGATCGCCCCTTCGATCCTCGGACCGAGTGACCGCACAGCTCGGAGGTCCTCCGGACGAGTGATCCCTCCAGAGGCAATCACCGGAAACGACGAAAATTCCACCACTTCTTTCAACGCCGGAAGATTCGGCCCGCTCAGCATGCCGTCGCGCGAGATGTCGGTATAGATCACCGCTCCGATCTGATAACCCGATAATTTCTTTAGCAAGTCGATCGCTTTGATGTCCGACACCGCAGTCCAGCCCTTCACGGCGATCTTGCCGTCACGTGCATCGAGGCCGAGTAGAATCCGGCGCGGGAATTCTTGACAGGCCTGTTCGAGAAAAGCTCGGTCTGTGAGCGCGGCAGTGCCGAGCACCACGCGCGACACACCGGCGTTGAGATACCGCCGAACCGTTTCGAGGGTCCTGATGCCGCCGCCGACCTGAACTTTCACACTCACCGCCTTCATCACGGCTTCGATCTGCGGCAGATTGCGAGGCTCGCCCTCGACCGCGCCGTTCAGATCGACCACATGAATCACGCTCGCCCCGCTCTGTTGCCATTTGCGCGCAACCCCGGCCACATCGTCCGAATAGACCGTCTCCGCCGCCATATCGCCTTGACGCAATCGGACGCAACGTCCATCCTTCAAATCGATTGCAGGAATCACCAGCATGTTACTTCTATTCTCCCCCGCCGAACGGAAACTCCTTCACGATCTCATCGACACCGTACTCTGCAAGTTCTCCCGCCGTCACGAATGCCCATCGTTGCAAAAAACCCATCAAGTCTTCGCTCATGGGTCGCTGCCGCTCAAAATAGTCTCCAACCCACAGCACTTGTCCGTCGCCAGCCACGACTTTCACTTCAAATCCCACCGAGGCGGGAGGACTCGCACCGAGCCGGTTACCAACTCGTTCTTGATAGACCAAGACCTGGCCGATCAATGCCGCATCGACCTTCAGTTCTTTCGCAATCGCCGCCGCAGTCGTCTCCGGTGTCGCTTTCGCCGGCAAGACCACATTCGGTGCAGCCTTCACAGAGTCGCCGGGAGATAACACGCGGACTCCCTCGCGCGACTGGAGCCGCTTCCAAAACAACTGAGTCACTTTTTCTGCCGCATAATCCGGCACTGTAAAAGTCTGCTTGGGCGGCGGTTCCGCGCTCAAGGGAACGGACATGGAGATATCCGACCGAAGGACGCTCTCCGGCGTCGAAAACAATAGATCGCCTTGATTCCGCACCTGCGGCGTCGCCATCGAAGTGAACGGCATCAAGGCGATTGATTGAATCTTGTAGCGGGACAGTTCATTGGACGACTTCGTCGTGACTTTTGATCCGCTGCAACCAGCACCGACCGCCACCGCAAGCACCAAACCGCTCATGATCCTGAGCATGCGAGTAAGGGGGATGTGCAGCATCACTTCCATGCTCCAAAATTTTTGATCAATTGCAGCCCAACCGCCTGGCTTTTCTCCGGATGGAACTGGCAGGCCACGATATTGTCCTTCCAAATGCTCGACACGAACGGAATGCCGTAGGTCGTCGTCGTCGCAGCTATCTGCTTGTCGCTGGGATCCACGAAATAGGAATGAACAAAGTACCAATTGGACCCGTCTGCAATCGTCTCGAACAACGGACATTTTCTTTGAACGTTGACCTGATTCCAGCCCATGTGCGGTACTTTCAACGCCGGATCGATCGCGAACCGTCGGACCCTGCCTGGGATGATGCCGAGTCCCTTGTGTGTCCCAAACTCTTCGCTTTCCGTAAACAGCAGCTGAAGCCCGAGACAAATTCCCAGAAACGGTTTCCCCGATTGGATTGTCGCCCGGACAGGCTCGATCAATCCATAGCGATCCAAATTCGCCATGCAATCGCCGAACGCGCCAACACCAGGCAAGACCACGTGGCTGGCGTTTCCGATCACCCGCGCATCGCGCGTTACCAGCGCCTGGTGCTCCACCACCTCAAAGGCCTTGGAGACACTGCGGAGATTACCCATGCCGTAGTCGATAATCGCAATCATAGCCATTTCATGGAGGCGAGAGGCGCGGAGTTACTGGCTAGAGGAAAGATTCTCGCTCTTTTCATGCCTCACACCTCTTGAAACCTTGCCTAAGGTCGTAACAATACCTTAACTTGATGTATCCTGCTACTGGAACAAAAGTGACGGTTTCCTGTCCCTGGATCTCTTCCCGAAACTAGAAAGGCAGGCTGCTGTTCGCGCCTGCCTTTCCAATTCTTCCCAAACTTCCAGAAATTCAGTCTTACAGCAT
The DNA here is from genome assembly GCA_016195505.1 of Nitrospirota bacterium. Lineage (GTDB taxonomy): Bacteria > Nitrospirota > Nitrospiria > Nitrospirales > Nitrospiraceae > Nitrospira_D. The sequence goes on from JACPZN010000348.1 coordinate 5,082, forward strand.
CCCCTTCGTCGACAAGACCTTTCCCGCCAACCGTTCTTCCAACATGGTGGCCTGATCGAGCGCCTTGGCCAGCGCCTTGAAGATGGCTTCCATAATGTGGTGCGGGTTGCGGCCATACATGAGATTCACATGGAGATTGAGTCCGCCGTGAGTGACGAAGGCTTGGAAGAAATCTTCGAACAGTCCGAGGTCGAAGGCCTTGATCTTCCGGTCCGGCAAATTGACGTTGTAGACGAGGAATGGCCGGCCGCTGAGATCGACGGTCACCTGGGCCAGCGTTTCATCGAGCGGCGCTGAGGCAAACCCGAACCGCTTGATCCCCGCCTTCTCACCCAACGCCTGATGCAGGGCCTTGCCCATGACGATGCCGACGTCTTCCACCGTGTGGTGTTCGTCGATATCGATGTCGCCCTTCGCCTGCACCATCAGATCGAAGAACCCATGCTTGGAGAGCAGCTCCAGCATATGGTCGAAGAACCGAATCCCGGTGTCGATCTTTCCCTGCCCCGAGCCGTCCAGCGTCCATTCGACACGGATATCGGTTTCCTTCGTGGCGCGTTGAACACTTGCTTGACGCGGAGCCGATCCGTTCTTCTTCATGAGAACCTGCTCTGGGCCGACTTCGCATGCGCGTCGAACCCTTCTATGTGGGCCAGTCGAGTCAACGGATCCTTCACCTTCGCCAGCTCCTGTTTGGTGTAGTGGACGATATTGCTCACCTTTACATAATCGTTCACCGACAACGGCGAGAAGAATCGAGCGGTCCCGCCCGTCGGCAAGACATGATTGGGCCCGGCAATATAATCCGCCACGGATGGAGGCGTGTAGCGGCCCAAGAAGAGCGCCCCGGCATGCCGGACCTTCTCCAGGTAGTCGAACGGATTGTCCACTGAGAGCGTCAAGTGCTCGGCCGCAATTTCGTTCGCCACGTGGATGGCTTCCTCCATGGTCGTGACAACAAACGCGACGGAGTGGCGCGCGATCGCCTTCGACGCTATCTTTTCCCGCTGAAGACCCTTCAACTGGCTCTCGATGAGCTTCGACACGTCTTTGGCCAATCGTTCAGAAGTCGTCACAAGGAAGACCTGCGCGTCTTCGTCATGCTCGGCTTCACAGAGCAGATCGGCTGCGACATGAGCCGGCGTGGCGATATCATCGGCCACCACCAACAACTCGCTTGGGCCTGCGATCATGTCGATGCCGACGGTCCCGTATAACAGACGCTTGGCGGTTGCCACGTACACATTTCCCGGCCCAACGATCTTGTCGACCCTGGCGATGGTCTTCGTCCCATAGGCGAGTGCAGCGACAGCCTGGACGCCACCGACACGATAGATTTCAGTGACTCCTGCGATATCGGCAGCTACGAGCAGATAGGGATTAATGGGGCCTTTTTGTGGTGGCGTCACCATCACAACGCGCTGCACACCCGCCACCTTGGCCGGAATCGCGCACATCAGCACCGATGAGGGATAGATGGCCTTCCCACCCGGTACATAGACGCCGACGGCGTCGACTGGGTTTACCACTTGCCCGAGGGTGACATCGTGGTCTTGATACATCCAGGTCTTGGTGCGCTGACGTTCATGAAATGCGGTAATGCGTTGTGCCGCCAGTCGGAGAGCATCGCCCTCATCTTTGCGGATGTGGAAATAGGCGTTCTTGATCTCCTCACGCGTCACGCGTAGCGCTTCGGTTTTGAGTGAGACTTTGTCGAATTGCTTGGTGTAGCGCAAAACGGCCTTGTCGCCTCCGTGCTCGACGGCCTGTAGGATCGTGCGGACGGTCTTTTCCACCGCTGCGCCGGTGACCTGCCCTCGGAGAGCGGCCTTTTTTAGGCTGGGGGTAAAACTACGATCTGCTTGGGTGACGATCTTCATGCGCGCGCCGCTCTTTTCTTGCCCTTGCGCACGGTCGATGAACGACCGTTGCTGGACACCGGAGCCCGGTTCGCTCTGGCCGCCCGGAGCCTGCGGATCAGCTCCATGAGCGGTTCGTGCTTCAATCGGAGACTCGCCCGATTGACGATGAAGCGCGCCGTCGATTGAGCGATCACTTCTACTTCGACAAGATCGTGTGCCTTGAGCGTGTTGCCGGTTTCGACCAGATCGACGATCCGATCGGCCAAACCCACCATGGGAGCTAGCTCAATCGAGCCGTACAACTTAATGATTTCGACCGGGATGCCCCGCTGATTGAAAAACCGCTCGGTGATCTTGGGATACTTGGTGGCGACGCGGATCTTGGACGACAGTCGATCGCGCGATCCCTCTCCCCGGAGCGCAGCGACGGAGATTCTACACGCTCCGAACCCTAAATCCAATGGCTCATATACATCGCTGTCCTGCTCCATCAGGACGTCTTTACCGACGATTCCGGCGTCTGCCCCCCCGTATTCGACATACGTCGGCACGTCGCTGGGCCGGACAATCAGAAAGGTGATATCGATCTCGGGACAGACGAATACTAAGCGGCGGCTTTCGCCAGATAATTCGGCACTTTCGTAGCCAGCCCGGCGGAATAGGTCCAAGGCCGGCTCGATGAGTTTTCCTTTGGACAGGGCAATTGTCAGCATGGCTTCCCCTATCGGACCATCGAAGTCATCTTTCGACGCTCAACTACAGCACCCAAGGCCTGTAATTTCTCCTCAATTTGCTCATACCCTCGGTCGAGGTGGTACACACGTTGGACTTCGGTCACGCCCTCGGCGGCCAGACCGGCGACGATGAGACCTGCGCTGGCACGAAGGTCCGAAGCCATGACGGGAGCCCCGGTGAGATTTTGTCGCCCTGTCACGACCAATCGATTACCTTCTACCCTGATATCGGCCCCCATGCGGCGCAATTCTTCGACATGCATGAACCGGCTTTCAAAGACTGTTTCGGTCACAACGCTCGTGCCTTCGGCGATGGTCATCAACGCCACCATTTGCGCTTGCATATCGGTGGGAAAGCCCGGGAAGGGCAAGGTTCTCACATCAGTTCCCTTGAGCTTGCCCGGCACCGTTAGCCGAACGCGGTCCTTCTCAGTCTTGACCTCGGCCCCCGCCTCACGCAACTTCATCAACACGGCCCCCTCGGCGAGTGATGCCGCCATTATCAAATTCTCGGTTCCCGTTACTGTCGGGGTGTCGCAGTAGATCCGTGCGCCTTTGAGTCGTTTGGCCTTGGCGGTGATATACCCATGCTCGATGGAAATGTCAGCTCCTAACTTTGCCAATCCGGCCAGATGGAGATTCACCGGCCGCGAGCCGATCGCACAGCCGCCTGGAAGCGAGACCTTGGCTTCCCCCCAACGGGCCACCAACGGCCCCAACACCAGAACGGACGCCCGCATTGTTTTCACGAGATCATAGGGGGCCTCGGTAGAATGAATCACGTCTGCCTTGACCACCGCCCGGTTACCCTCGTGCGCGACCTTTGCTCCTAGGATACCCAACAACTTGCCCATCGTAAGCACATCGACCACACGCGGGACATTCGTGATGGTGCATTCCCCACCACCCAGAATGGTTGATGCCAGAATCGGGAGAGCGGAGTTTTTCGCCCCGCTGATCCGGACTTCTCCACACAACCGATTCCCACCTGTAATAACAATCGTATCCATCGCCGTCTTGGTTCCTATTCTGTACGCCGGGCAATCATCACACGCTCAATGCCAGCAGCATCCTCCACCACTTGGAGTGCTGTATAGCCCCCAACCTGTGCTGCTGTTTGCCGCAGGGCAGCGCTCTGGCCCTGACCGATTTCCATCACGAGCAATCCGCCAGGAACAAGAAATTGCTTTGAATCCTTGAGCAATCGATCATGAAACTCGGTTCCCTTCTGCCCAGCAATCAACGCCAGCTGTGGCTCAAAATCTCGGACTTCCGGCTGTAAGCCGGTCCAATCCGCCTCGGCGATGTACGGAGGATTCGATACGATGACATCAACGGCCCCAGCCATTCCTGTTTCTCGCAGTGGAGACAAGAGATCGCCTTCCATCCAGTCAATCTTGTCGATGACTCCATGCCTTTCCGCATTCTCCTTCGCAACCGCCAAGGCTTCCGGAGAACAGTCCATTGCGAGAATGCGCGTTCTGGCGAGGATCGTCGCCAATGTGATGGCGACACAACCGGACCCTGTCCCTACATCGACAAGCACGCCATCCTCGTTAAGTCCACTACCCCCTCTGACCACTTCCTGCACTAAGAGCTCGGTCTCAGGCCGGGGAATTAACACTGACGAGTTCACGTGAAATTCGAGGCCGCAAAATTCTTGCGAGCCCAATATGTACTGCAGTGGTTCGTGTGCCATCCGCCTTGAGACCAGCGACTCGGCACGAGCCCGCACTTCGGCCGGGACCTGCTGCTCCATTTTGCTCGCCAACTGATGGCTCTCCAGTCCAAGCGCGTGCGCCAACAACCACAGGGTCTCTTGAGCCGCGTTACCCGTTCCCGCTTGGTCCAAGGACTGCCGTGCCCATGCGACAAGTGTACCTATCGTGTTCGACTCTGCCATAATGGGAGCTGTGATCTTTCACACTTTGGCGGTCTCGACCTGCTGCTGTTGGGCCTTGAGCGCCTGGACAATTTCATCGAGGTTGCCTTCCATCACCAATTCAAGCTTGTGTAATGTGACGCCGACGCGAT
>JACPZN010000332.1 GCA_016195505.1 Nitrospirota bacterium
CTTTCGTAGGTGGTCGTTTATAGCGAGCAATATACAGTCTCTATATTGAGACCGACCATGTAGGAGTAGAGGGCAGTTGAAACTGTGGGGCGTTCGCCGACAAAGCGACTCAGCGATGATTGAATTCTATTTCGCCGGGAGCGCCACCACAGTTTGCCACCTCTTGCTGCAAGGAATCGGTGCGCTGGCAGAGCAACAGCAGTGATAAAGAACGCACAACTGCTGATAGTGCTGATGCAACTGGTCATAATGGTCATTAGCCCCTGGATGGGAGGGTGCGCGCACATTGAACGAATGTTTGCAATCTAGAGTGGCCCCGCGTCGCAGCACCGCAGATCGATTGATTCCCGCTGTCGCCTTACAAATCCCAAATAATTACACGAACGAGACCAGCTCGCCCGTCGCGACAACGCCGCCTCTACAGCCGGAACACTGTCCTGTGTCTGGCATGTTGTTGCTGCTGCTGTGTCAGCCGCTTCATGGACCACTTGACGTTGCCGGTCGGTCGAGCTATGGTCACCATTCCGAAGGAATCTGAATGGTGCTGGGGTTGCAGTTGCAGCAGCAATCTACGACGAACCGCGCGCTGCCGCTGCTGTCTCTCTTCGGCCGGTCTTCGCGGAGGTGTTGGATTATCCATCGTCGGCCGATGCTGTTTGTCCCACAAACTAGCAGGCGTGTCCCGGGTGCACACGCGGAAAGAAATACGAGTCAGTCGGCAATTGGCGGCCAGTTGGGATAGTTTCATTCCAGCCGCGCTGGAGCACTAGTTGTATTGTGGTGCGTCTAGAAGTGTTCACGCGTCGCTCTCGTAGCACATCTGCATGTCGTGGACGCACACACTCATCAGTCAGCCGGTACGACAGTCTCTCAACATACGGATGATGTTGGTGGCACAGTAAGTCGAACACATTGGCTATGCAACTTGCAACAGGAGATTGAGGACACGGCTGGGAAGGCACTATTAGAAACGTGCAGCCACACGCGATAATAATGACGCGCGCTGTTTCTCAGCTTGGGGCGATTTCAAGGCAGGCCGGTGTGGGTCATATCTCATGATCTTTCTGTCCGATAGCGGCATCGGCTGCAGTCTACCAAGAGCCGGCCGACGACCGTGGGTATCAGGAATGCTAAACTGTCGCCCCTGCATCTTCAGTGAATTGTAGGTAGAGAGACAGAGAGATCGAAGGAAACTTCTGCCGCTGTCGGCTTCGTTTAAAGGGATCCCGCATGTGCCTAATCCAGCTGGACTAAGCTGTGCACGTCTAGACTCTCGCGGGACAATAGTGTTTTTGCGGTCGTGCGCGCCGCACAAAAAGGGCATCTTCACTCTGGCCGGCGCATCGGTGGCGCACACGCGTTTGTCGAGGAATTCGAACGGCAGCTACATTATGCGGCACAATACACACGGAGCTGTGCGGGAAGGACCAACGGGACTTTTTCTAAGTCCAAATGACCGCGACACGGCTTCATCGGGTGTCGGATAGCATCCATCCCCCTCCCTTACTGCTGCTATTTTGGCTAGTAGTAGCATCAGTCTCTTCTTCTGCGACAAGAAATTCTTGCCCCATGAGGCAATTACACTTTTAATGCTCCTGCCGAGCTCTGCTGGCGACGTTAAGAGGTTAAGTTTTTTCAGCTACGCCTTCCATAAAGTATCTTCACGGCGGCTTCTGTTCTCTCAGGTCGGAATTAATTAAATTCCCAACGAGAGAAAGAGGAAGGGCGCAGCCATGGCGTGGCCCGAATCTACATGTATATACGCCTACCCAAGCATCCTTTTTGGAGCATTCATTGCCACACATTTAAGGAGACGTAATATGATTTACAGCACGTGGCTTTTTCATTTTGCAGTGCGCGCCCAATCTACTTGCAAGAGTGCGCCGCCTTGAGCTTCGCCATGAAGGGCTCGTGGGTCTTCTGGCCGACGACGTTGTCCTTGCCGCCGTGGAAGACGAGGAACTGCTTGCCCGTGAGGTCGGGGCAATAGAGGTCGTTCAGATAATAGCCCGATTGGGGACAGAAGGCGGAGAAGACCTCGGGGAGGTACCAGGACAGGACCTGGGTGCCCTGTCCGCCCATCGACGCCCCCATCAGGTAGATGCGGCGGCGGTCGATGTTGAAGCGCTCGCAGGCGTCGATGATGGCGTCCACGACGTCGAGCGCGTTCTCGCGGAATTTCCAGGAGTCGCCGACGTGGTTCCGCGCCCAGGGGGCGACGACGACGAAGTCGACGTTGTCGTAGTAGCCGGTGAACATGCTGATCCAGGCGTGCGCCTGGTCCTCGGAC
>JACPZN010000333.1 GCA_016195505.1 Nitrospirota bacterium
GCGCTTCCAGCACTTCGTCAAACACCTTGTGTGAAAAATCTGCAGGACGAATCGGATTCATAGGACGGAATGAGGTCGGAACGGTGGAACAGCCCGTCAGCAACGTCAACAAGCCGATCACGACCCACCACCTGACAAGCGCTCTCCCCTTCACCATGACACCGGTGTTCGCCAGGCCGTGACCGGGTGCCGGAAAACCGACCCGATGACCCGGCCATCCAGCCTGTTGCAGGATGACCGATCAGAACAATCAGGAATCTGTTGTCGATCAAACCGCCCGAGTATTTCACTGAGCGAGGACTGGAGCAGATTTCCGACGTCGGGCAAGGCCAAACGAGGCGCCACATTGCCCGACGCATCGATCGCGATGCTATAGCGCCCCGCATCGCGGGGCTCGAGTTTTTCTCCACGCAACCACGTCACATTGTCCTTCACGTATTGCCGAAGATAGCCGGGAGGGATCGCATTGTTCGTGAGCAACCGCTCGAAGACCAGACTCGCATTCTGTCGTTCAAACATCAACGCAAGGTCCTCGTTCAACGGCAGGTTGCCGTATCCACAAGCCGAGTTACAGCGAAGGCAGGCCTGAAAGATAGCCAGCACTGGTCACCGAAAGACGAGGTTCGTCAGCCCGCCCCACAGCGCCCGGGTAAGACCCAGCCTTTTGCTCCCCCTAGCCTTTGCCGTTCCAACTCCACTTGCAGTAGAGCTATGAAGCCGTTCGATTTGTACCAGCATCGGCGTCTCAGGCAGGCAGGTGCTGAACAGATCTGCACAGGAACCTGCCATTTTTTCTCCAGTTTAAGAATTTCGGCTCACAGTTTCTCCGGCAGGACTCTCTAACCACATGAAACTCAATATATATTTTCTTGTTTCTGAACCGGCACATGCTTTGCTGGAGAAGCCACTTTGGTACAAATTGATTATCAAGCTAAGGAGGCACTCAATGAAGGATGAAGGCAAAACAATTCTTTCAATCATGGTTGCAACATTGGCCATCAGCGCATTGATCACAGCGCCGGTCATGGCAAAGAGCCTGAAGAATCCCAAGAAGCCGGCCTCTCATTCTTCTGCCGCAGCTGCCGCCGAGGCAACCAGTTCAGTACCGGACACTCTCCCCGCCCCCAAAGTGGGCCATCTCGACACCAAACCCGGCCCCGCGTGGAAGACGGTCGGCGGAACCGTCAAGCACATCAAAGGCGACACCTATACGGTTGAAGACTATGAAGGGAACCAAGTCCAGCTCTATGTCGGCCAGGGGACCAAGCAGCTCCGCGGCAACAAGAAAGTGGGGGACACCGTTCGCGCGGAAATCACACGAGGTGGCTTCGCGAATTCCATCCAGTAATCCACTTTGAATCCGCGCACCCACCCAGCGCGGGGGTGTCTTCGGTGGGCCGGTCCTGAACAGACCGGCCCTTTTTATTGATCCCTTCAGCCGCTTTTCCTACCGCTGCCTTTTCATGAAGATAATGTCCCCATAGTAGGCGACAGCTCGTTCTTTCGTATTGTCCGTATCGCTCATAATCGCCACGCCGTTGATCAGAGGCGGCTCTTCCCCGAACGCCTTTCTATAATCCTCGTGGATGTTTCGTTCCTCGTCCACCCAGGTTCCGACTTTCTGCGGACCGCTTTCCGTGACAATCATCTGCGCGAAATCTGTGAAGGCATTCTCGACAATGGTGCCGACCGGCGTCTTGGTCTCCCAGATGTAGTTGAGCGCTCCGATCGGAATGTCGCCGAAGATAACGCGGCCTGCCTTGTACTTGAGCCTCTTTGAAAAACCAACCTTGTCCGGATCGTACTCGAACGTGATGTACAGCCGGGCTGGATAATCGTCTCCGTCCTGGCGGCTCACGTCGCTGTTCTTGAGCAAATTTTCCACCTTCCAGCGCCAGCGGACGATTGGGTACTCGCGTGGGTCGATCTTGACCTCTTTGGTCAGGCCGGAAGCCGACGCATCGCTGCTGGCCTTGACGACCAACATTTCGCCGTCTCTAACGACTTCGTACTTTGTCTGTTTAGGAACTTTCTTAAATGTGAGGGGCTTCCAGCCTTCCGGAACCGTCTGACCGACAGTTCCTTGCGAAAACTTCGCCACTTCGAGCACCCCACTGATTTGGGCCCAGGCGCATAGTGAGGTGATTTCACACAGAAGTGCTCCTCCGACCAACACAGCGCGAGTCACATAAGATGGATGACCCATACGTGCCGACCTTTATCGCCTCATCCAGCCAAAGAGCTTTATCAGAAAGTTCTTTGTCCCCTGTGAAAAATGCGCCTTACGCCAGAGATTTACGACTTTCTTATTCACTTCAGCCTGGGTCGGATAGGGGTGGATCGTGCCGGCAATTGTTTTGGCTCCGGCACCTGCCTTCATCGCAACCGAAAACTCGCCGATCATATCGCCGGCATGGGCCGCCACAATGGTCGCGCCAAGAATCTTATCGGTTCCTTTTTGGATATGGACCCGTGCGAATCCCTCGTCTTCTCCATCGAGAATCGCACGATCAACCTCATCAAGTTTGTAGGTGTAGGTTTCGACCTCGAGGCCTTTCTCCTTCGCATCCTTCTCATACATCCCGACATGCGCGACTTCCGGCTCCGTGAAGGTACACCAGGGCATGATCAAGGAATCGACGCTCGCATAGCCCAATCCCAGCGGATGGGGGAACAGGGCATTCTGAATCACAATCTGCGCCATGGCATCGGCAGCATGAGTAAATTTGTAACGCGAGCAAATGTCACCCGCGGCAAAAATTTTGGGGTTCGTCGTCTGCAGCCGGGCATTCACCGTAACACCGTTCTTATCGTACTTGATCCCAGCCGCTTCCAGTCCGAGCCCATCCACATTCGGTGTCCGGCCGACGCCCACGAGAATCTCATCCACCGTCACATCATACTGCTGACCGTGCGAATCGACCGTGAGTCGCTTGCCGGCTTCCGTCTTCTGGACGTTCAAGTCCTTCCCACAACAGAACAACTTCACACCGTCGCGCAACATCTGCTGTTGGACGATCTCAGCCGCATCGCGGTCTTCGTTCGGCATGATGCCGTGCAAGGCTTCAATCAAGTAGACCTGGCTCCCGAAACGGGTGAACGACTGCGCAAGTTCGCATCCGATAGGGCCGGCACCGATCACTCCAATGCGCGGTGGCAGTTCCGTCAACGAAAACACCGTTTCATTTGTAAGATAGCCCGCATCCTGAAGTCCGGGCGTCGGGAGTGCCGCTGCCCGCGCGCCAGTGCAGACCGCCGCCTTCGCAAAGGTGAGGGCTCGCTTGCCAGCCGGTCCCTCGACCTGGATGGTATCGGCGCCGGTAAAACGCCCGCTGCCGACATAGACGTCCACCCCCAGCTTGGTGTACCGATGGGCCGAATCGTTGTGGCTGATGCGCGCCCGCAGTTTTCTCATACGCGCCATTGCAGCCCCGAAGTCGTACTTCACACCGGCAGGAATATGGAGACCGAATTCAGCCGCGTTCCGCAAATCAGCCCAAGCCCGCGCCGCACGGATGACGCCTTTTGAAGGCACGCAACCGACATTCAAACAGTCCCCGCCCATCAAATGCTTTTCGATCAACGCCACCTTGGCTCCAAGACTTGCCGCAATGACCGCCGTAATCAATCCGGCCGTTCCTGCCCCAATGACCACGATGTTGTAGCGACCTGTGGGCTCAGGATTGACCCAACCGGATGGATGGACATTAGCGAGGAGTTGCCGATTGTACTCGTCGTCGGGAAGAACAAGCGGCTCGTCCTGTTGAGTCATCAGGATGGTCCTCTGTGAAGGCTGGGGTATCATAGCGTGGGGCTCCTCTCTTGGAAACTGGCAATCAACCAGGGGCCGTCACGCCGGCTTCGCCGCGAATCTTTTATAAACGATCGGCACCAGGGCGAGAAGCCCTAACAACACAAAGGCCCCAATCACGTTCGTCGAAGCGATCTCCTTGAGCGAATTGATCGTGCCGAGTTGCCGACCGGCATAGGCGTAGACGAACGATCCAGGGATGATGCCGAGCGCCGTCGCGGCCACATAGGTCCCGACGTTCACACGCGTGAGGCCGGACACGAGGTTCACCACAAAAAATGGGAACAGCGGAATCAGACGCAAGGTCAACAAGTAGCTGAATGCGTTTTTGGCGAACCCTTCTTGGAACGGCCCGAGCCATTTGCCGAACTTCTGTTCAACCGTATCCCGCAACAGATAGCGCGCCGTCAAAAACGCCAGGGTTGCCCCGGTCGTCGCACCTACATTTACGAAAAGCGTCCCAAAAACAGCCCCGAATAAGAACCCGCCCGCCAGGGTGAGAATCGCCGCACCTGGGAGCGACAACCCGGCGACTGTAGCATATGCAACGATAAAGATCCCGACTGCCGTGGCAAAGTTAGCTTGCGTGAAGGACAACAGGTTGTCGCGATTCTCTTTCAGAGCGGTCAGCGATAAGAAACGGCCGAGGTCAAGATAGAAGAAGGCTCCTATGGCCAAACCGATCGCGATGGCAATGGAAATCTTGCCGGTGTTCGAACTGCTTGATTGGGTGGCATCTGAAATCGGGGTAGTCATAGTGACGTCGTGACGTATCATGGGGACTCCTCTCAGTTGTGTCAATGAGACAGACTGCAGGTGTGTCAGCCCACATCGCCAAGTCTTACAATCCCCCACGGAGACAGTTGACAGTAAATTCTGGGTTGCTGAAGCAATGTTTCGGCTTTCTTCTACGAGAAGTTGACGCGATTGGATGTTGTGGTAGGACTATTCTAACGTCTTATCCAGTAGCGAACGCTTACAGTTGGAGGCAGGAGGGAGTCATTCCCAC
>JACPZN010000334.1 GCA_016195505.1 Nitrospirota bacterium
ATCTCCAGTCCTCGTCGGTCGTCTTGGGAGGATCGAGCGTTTCGCGGTAGGAATGGTCCAGCTCGTAGCAGAACTCGCACTTCACCGGACAATCGCGGCCGAGGCTGATCGGAATCTTCCCCGCGTCCATTTCGCGGCGTAGAACCTCACGATAGTCTTTCTTCTGGAAAATGGGAGTCGGCTGGAGGATGGGCAGAACGGTCGGCATTGATTGAGAGCCTTACTCCGGCTACAGTAGCCCCATGATTGACGAAGCCATCCCCAAAGAGGTCACCCGCGCCTTGGAGATACTGGAACTCACGCTCCCCGTCACCTCCGAAGCTCTCGATCGGGCCAGACGAGTGCAGCTCTACAACTGGAACCCAGCCCGCTACGCCAATCTGACCAACAACCCCAAAGCGTACACGCAGGCCTACAAGAAGGCCGAAGAGATGACCAAGCTCGTCGAAGCCGCGTATGCCCTACTCTCCGCCTTGCTCGTGCCCGACGAAGCGTCGAGTTAATTTGGTTTATTTCGTGTATCTGGTTTGACTCGCTCAACCAGAAAAACCAAACAAACTAAAGAAACCAGCCACGCTTCACTCCCTACCCCACCCCGTGGCTGACAACTCGCGACATGCCCTCTTTACCATCTTCTCCCTCGCTCATCGCCACCGGCCAGGTCACAAGTCCTGACACGCCTTCCGGCGAGCCGACTGCAACTTGTTGTTGCGCGTAGATCTGGGGGAGCCTGTTCGTCCCGAACTTCGAGATATAGAGAAAGACGTGCTCGCGCGCGTTCACCCGCACGGCCCAGGGCTGAAAATCATTCCGATAAAACTCCTCACAGAGCTGCATGGCATCGAGACAGGTAATGCCGCCCGGCTCGTTCAGCGTGTAATAGTAATCCAGCGGCAGATCGTACTCCTCCTGCTTGTGGATCGTGATGCCGAACTTCTCGGGATTCCGCACCATCGGGGTATGCCGATAGGCCACGAAGTAGAACAGCTCGGTCGAGTGGATGACCGGCTGGTTGTCGAGGAGGAATTGCCTGGTCTCCAATGCCTCCTCGCGCGTCTCACCGGGGAATCCATAGAAGGCCATCACGTGGTTCCAGATCCCCGCCTTTGCCGCAAGGTGCAAATTGTTCTGGATCACACTCTTCTTGGCGTGTTTGTCCATGAGATTCAGCACGCGCTCGTTCGCCGATTCCATGCCGTAATAGAGGGTGCAACAGCCGGACTCAGCCGCGAGGTCCCAAATCGCCTGATCCCGGAGCGTTTCCTCAAACCGGATTAGCGTCGTCCACTTGATGCCGGTGTTCTGATCAACCAACAGCTGCGACACCTTCTTGAACAGCGCCGGCGGATAGGATTCGTCGCTAAAGAGAAAGTGCTTACAATGGTATTTATCCCGCAGTGCCGTCACCTGCTCGACGACCAGCTGCGCTGTCATGCCGCGAAATTGATCGAAGTAGCCCTGCCCGTGATCGCAGAAGGTGCAGCGGCCCCAATAGCAGCCGCGCGTGGCGAGATAGGGAATGATCCGTTCCGGCACGAAGTAGTGATCCAGCGGAAAGCCGTCAAAATCGGGCAACGGCAGTGCCGTCGTCTTCTCGGTATAGACCTCCTTGCTCTGCCGCATTCCGGTTTCGTCGCGATAGAGGAGGTTCGGCACCGTCTCCATCGCCCGCTGGCCGTTCAACGCCTCGATCCACCAGAGCAGTGCATGCTCGCCTTCATACAGAATCGCCGCGTCGAACACCTCCGTGAAGAACCGTTCATGGTGCGGCAGCTCTTCCTGCAACCGCGTAATGACATTGCCGCCGACCACGATTTTGATATGGGGGAACGTCTCCTTGATCATCTTGCAGAAGGTCAGGCCCGCCAGCAGCTGCATCTGCGTGCCGATGGAGACCCCGACCACGTCCGGTTTCTCTTTACTCACCGCCGGCAAGACCAGCTGATTGCAGATGTCGCGGTAGACATTCACCTGCTCGTCATCGAGGCAGGCGAAGACTTCCTTCGACACTCCCGGTCGATAGCCCAGGTTGCTTTCCATTGGATAGAAGACGAGCGAGGCCGGATAGTAGGCGGCGGAGATGTACTGCATCACCTCGCGGAAGCAATTCAGCGCCCCTTCGAGTTTTTCGGCTTCGTAGAACCGTTCGCCCCGCACGATCCGCTTGGCATCCTCGGCTCGCTCCGCCAAGTCGAATACATCCACCGCATAGGCCTGCTCCACCACGGATTTCTGATCCGCTTCTTTCTCCCTCAGCGTCCCGGCCTTTTCCTTATCTTGGAGCGGCTTGAGCTGCATGCCCAACCGGCCCTTCACCCAGATCAGGAACTCCGTGGTGAAGAAGTGGTCGTACATTTCGATGTTCACATCGCGCTGAATGACTGTATGCCCGGCTTGCCGGAGCACGGCAGTCAAGGAGGGCAAGGCCAGATAGGGCGCCGTCGGCACCCACTCGGGCGGAAACAGCAGCATGACCTTGGAGGTCTTTTGCTCCTTCACCGGAGGCAACCCGTCGATTTGTACGAGCCCAGAACTACTCATCCGTTCCTGCTTTTCCCCGACTCATCACGCCTCCCCCCCCACTCTTCACTTCCCACCCATCACTGATCACTCATCACGGCACGTCACATCTTCCCCGCCAGAGACGGGGGCACAGTGGCAAACTTCGCCGCCTGATATTGCAGATCCGGCAGCTTCTGCAACCCGAACCGCGCGATGTAGAGGAACACATATTCGCGGATGAACAGCCGCAGGTCCCAGCCTGGGTTGTGGTTCCGTTCGAATTCTTCGAACACCCGCTCGGCCTCTTCGATGCTCATCCCGTCCTTGACCGTGTAGTAGTAATCGAGCGCCAGATCCCACTCGGGGTTCTTGTAGGCCGTCACGCCCCATTTTTCCGGATGCTTCGCCACCGGGTTATGCCGGCCCAGATCGAACGTGCCGAACCCCAGCGAATGCACATAGTCCTTGTTCTGCTCCAGGAACTCCACCGACGACCAGGCTTCCTCCTTCGTCTCGCCGGGAAAGCCGAAGAACCCCATGCAGTGGTTCCAGATGCCCGCGTCAGCCGAGAGCTGTAGGTGCTTGGTGATCACCTCCGTCGTCGTCGCCTTATCCATCAGCTTCAGCACCCGCTCGTTCCCCGATTCGTACCCAAAGTGGAGATAGCGGCAGCCCGAGTCCTTCGCATCCTGCCAGACTTGATCTTCCAGCAGACTCTTCTCGAACCGCATGTGCGTCGTCCAGATGATGTCCATCCGGCTGTCGATCAACCCACGCGCGAGTTTTCTAAAGAGCGCCGGCGGATAGGACTCGTCCGTAAAATGAAAATGCTTGGCCCCGTACTTGTCGCGCAGATGCCGGATCTCGGCCAGAATGTCCTGGATCTTCTTCGACCGGTAGCCCGCCGTATAGCCCTCGCCATGGTCGCAGAACTCGCAGCGGCCCCAGTAGCAGCCGCGCGTCGCCAGATAGGGCAGGATCTTCGTCGGGACGAAGTACTTCTCCAGCAGCAGCCCGTCGAAGTCCGGCGGCGGCAGCGCAGCCATGTCTTCCGCATAGCTCGTCGGCGAGGTATGCACACCGGTCTCGTCCCTATAAATGGTGTTGGGCACCTCGCCCAGGCTCCGCTTCGCCCCCACCGCCGACACCAATTGAACGAAGGCCGTCTCCCCTTCATAGACCACGGCGCTGTCGAACAATTGGAACAGCGGCGACTGGGGCAGCACATCCCGCAGGCGCGTCACCGTATTGCCGCCGATCGTGACATGGATATTCGGGAAGTGCTGCTTGATGAGGGCGCAGAAGGTCATGGTGGAGAACAGCTGCTGCTGCAACACGATCGAGATCCCGACCACGTCCGGCTGCTCCTGCTCGATCGCCGGCTTCACCAGATGGTCGAAGACATCCCGATAGATATTCACCTGCGTATCGTTCACCGCGTCCATGATTTCGGACGAGACGAAGACTTTGTACGAGAGATCCGTCTCCATCGGGGGCATGCAGATCCGCGCCGGGGCATAGACCGTAGAAATAACGGAAGTAACTTCACGGAACACATGAATCGCCCACTCTAACTGGTCGATTTCGTAAAAGACTTCCCCGCGGATAATCGCCTTCGCCTTCTCCGCCTTCTTGATCAATTCGTCGATCCGCTGCCTGGTCACATCACAGAGTGCGAGCTGCAGGTCCATCTCGTCGGCGCTCAGATCGCGCTTCTTCGAGAGCTTGCGGAGCCGGTCGAGCTGTTGCGGCACCCGGCGCAGGACTTTCTTCAAAAAATCCTCACTGAAGTACCAGTCCCACATCTCGAGGTTGATATCTTTTTGGATGACCGTATGGCCGGCCTGACGGAGGACGGCGGTGAGGGAGGGAAGGGAGAGGTAAGGCTCGCTAGGGAACCAATCGGGCGGGAAGATCAGCATGACCTTCATCTTCCGGCCGCTGGTGGCTTCGGAGGTCTGCCGATGGAGGAGGATCAGTTCTTTGGAAGCCCGTTCGCCCTTGGAGTATTCGATCTTCACGCC
>JACPZN010000335.1 GCA_016195505.1 Nitrospirota bacterium
AATGGCGCTGCACAAACTCTCGCTCTGCGATCTTCAGAAGAAATTTACTGCGGGGGAAGTTACTGCGGCGGAAATCGTGCGCGCGTATTTCTTACGAATCGGCCAGGTGGAACCGAAGGTCAAAGCCTTTGTCACGCAGATGAAAGACCCAGCGTCGGCACAGGCGGACGCGTTGGACCGGAAACTCAAAGGATGGCGGAAGACGAAACCCCTCACTGGGATGCCGCTCGTGATCAAAGACAACGTGTGTACGGAAGGGGTGCCGACGACGTGCAGCTCCCGCATGTTGCAGAACTTTGTGCCGCCGTACGACGCGACGACGGTTGCCAAGTTGCGTGAGCAGGATTACATCCTGCTGGGTAAGACGAATCTAGATGAATTTGCCATGGGATCGTCGACGGAGAATTCAGCGTTCGGGCCGAGCCGCAATCCCTGGAACCTTCACCGTGTGCCGGGCGGATCAAGCGGTGGGTCTGCGGCTGCCGTGGCGGCAGACGAGTGTGTCGCCGCGCTCGGGTCCGATACGGGCGGCTCGATCAGGCAACCGGCTGCGTTTTGTGGGGTCGTTGGGCTGAAGCCGACCTATGGACGCGTCTCGCGCTATGGCTTGGTGGCGTTCGCGTCTTCGCTCGATCAGATCGGGCCGATCACGAAAGACGTGTCTGACGCTGCGCTTCTGCTTGGCGCGATCGCCGGTCACGATCCGATGGATTCAACATCGGCGGATCTTCCTGTTCCCGACTATATGAAGGCACTGCACAAGAAAGACCTCAAGAAATTGAAGGTCGGCGTGCCGATGGAATTCTTTGCCGAAGGGCTCGACCCGGAAGTGGAGCAGACGGTCCGGGCTGCCATCGATGAATTGAAGAACCTGGGCGGTGAGATCAAGGAAATCCAACTGCCCAGAACCGATGCAGCCGTGGCAGTGTACTACGTGGTTGCGACGGCCGAAGCGAGCTCCAATCTCGCCCGCTTCGACGGTGTGAAATTCGGTTTGCGCGCGAAAGAGACGAAGGATCTCCTCGATCTGTACATGAAAACGCGGCAGGAAGGGTTCGGGCCGGAAGTGAAACGCCGGATCATGCTGGGCACCTATGTGCTCAGCGCAGGATACTATGATGCGTACTACGGAAAAGCCCAGGCTGTGCGGACGTTGATCTGCCAGGACTTCGAAGCGGCGTTCAAGGAGGTTGATCTGATCGTCACGCCGGTCACACCAACTCCGGCCTTCAAGCTTGGTGAGAAGAGCGAAGACCCGTTGCAGATGTATCTGTCGGATATTTTCACGATCTCGGTAAATCTGGCCGGGCTGCCGGCGATTGCATTACCCTGCGGGTTCAGCAAGGCGGGGCTTCCAATCGGATTGCAGCTGATCGGGCGAGCCTTCGAGGAGGAGACGGTGCTGCGGGCCGCGCATGCCTACGAGCAGTCGACGCAGTGGCATCTGAAAAAGGCGATCGTACGGTGAAAAGGGCGAGGGGCAGGGGCGAGAGGCGATAGGAATTCAGAAGGTGCTTCCTGCCACTGACCGCGCACCTCAAGCCTGGAGGTTCATATGACCGTTGTAGAATTTTCCGCGATTCTTGTTGCCTTGGCCTTTGCCGTACTGGTCGGGTACTTGGTGCCAGTGCTGATTCAAGTTCGCAAGACCGTCGCCGAGTCCGAGCAGTTGCTTTCCAAGATGAATGCCGATCTGCCGGCGTTGGTGGGCGAACTCCGGTCCATGAGCCAGAACCTGAACGATCTGACAGATCAGGCGCGCGGGGGGGTGGAACATGCGGCGGTGTTGCTGCATGCGGTGGGAGAGGTCGGTGAATCAGTACAGCAAGTCCATAACGTCATGCGTGGATCAAGCGGCACGCTTTTGACGAATGTCGCAAGCATGGTGGCAGGCTTCAAGGCCGCCACACATGTGGTTCGTGAACGCATGAAACATGAAGGAGAACCACACAATGGCGGATGAACGTGGGTCCTCAGCGGCAGTTCTCTTGGCATTTTTGAGCGGGGCGGCGCTGGGCGCCGTAGCGGCACTTCTGCTGGCGCCGCAATCAGGGCACGAATCGCGCAACCAATTGCGCGGGTACGCGCGTCGGGCGGAAGACAACCTTCGCGATCTCGCCGGTCGAGCGGGGGAAGCGTTTGAGGAAGTGATCGATCAGGGCAAAGAGTTTGTCGATACGAAGAAGTCGATCCTGCGGGAGGCGTTCGATGCCGGACGCGAAGCGATGAAACGCGAACGGGATCGCATGCGGAGTGAGGGACAGGATCGGGGATGATCTACGAAGTGGTCATTGGCGTGGAAGTGCATGCGCAGTTGCGGACGAAGTCCAAGATGTTTTGCGGTTGCACGACATCGTTCGGCTCTTCTCCCAACAGCCAGACCTGCCCCGTATGCCTCGGGCTCCCGGGGAGTCTGCCTGTCATTAACCGAATGGCGGTCGAAATGGCAGTCCGCGCAGGGCTCGCACTGAACTGTACGATCGGGGCAAACAATCGGTTCGCTCGGAAGAATTATTTCTACCCAGACTTACCGAAAGGCTATCAGATCTCCCAGTACGAATCTCCCATTTGCGAGCATGGCTGGATCGAGATTGCCGCTGGCGACAGCAAAAAGCGGGTCCGAATCAGGCGGGCTCATCTCGAAGAAGATGCCGGCAAAAATGTGCACGAGACCGGCACCAGCGGGAGCCGCGTGGATTTGAATCGGGCGGGTACGCCGCTGCTGGAAATCGTGACGGAGCCGGACATGCGGTCCGCCGATGAAGTGGTGGCCTATTTGAAAGGCCTGCGGGACATTCTCATGTATCTGGAAGTCTGCGACGGGAACATGGATGAGGGCAGCTTCCGATGCGAGCCCAACCTGTCGCTTCGTCCGCTGGGGCAGAAGGAATTCGGCACCAAAGTCGAACTCAAAAACATCAACTCGTTCAAGTTCGTAAAGGACGCGATCGAATTCGAGATCAAGCGTCAAACGAAAGTCTTGAACGAAGGCGGCGAGATTCATCAGGAAACGCGCCTCTGGAATATCGAACAGGGCGAGACCGCGGTGATGCGCTCCAAAGAAGGAGCGCACGACTACCGCTATTTCCCGGACCCCGACCTTGTTCCGTTGAAGCTCGATCGTGAATGGGTCGAGGAATTTAAATCATCACTGCCGGAATTGCCGGCGGCGCGGGCGAAACGGTTCGTCGGCAAGGAGGATATCATTCAGGATCGTATTCTCCCTGCGTGGGTGCCGTCTGAACAGGCGATCCAGTCCCCGCGCAAATTCGTTCCTCAACCCGTGTATGGGTTATCCGAGTACGAGGCAGGGGTGCTGACGGCTTCTAAAGGAATCGCGGACTACTTCGAGGCCTGTGTGAAGCTGTTCAATCAACCGAAGACGGTCAGTAATTGGGTCATGGGCGAGCTCATGAGAGAGTTGAATAACTCAGGGACCGACGTGAGCGTCTCGCCTGTTTCTCCTCAACGGCTTGTCAGTCTTCTGCAGATGGTGGACAAGGGCACGATCAGTTTGAAGGTGGCACGGGATATATTTCCCGAGCTGTACAGCAGCGGGAAGACGCCGGAGCAGATCGTGCAGGAGAAAGGGCTGACGCAAGTGTCCGACGAAGGTGCGTTGGGGAAAATCATCGACGATGTGTTGGTGAAGAATCCAGCACAGGTGGCGCAGTTCAAGGAAGGGAAGCAACAAGTGCTGGGATTTTTGGTCGGGCAGGTGATGAAGGCGAGCGGGAGCAAGGCGAATCCAGGGAAGGTCAACGAACTACTCAAAAAGAAATTGGGCGTTTAACAGGAGAGGGACGAGCAGCATGAGCGCGATTCGAGAGATCAAGGGCAGGCAGATTGTGGATTCGCGGGACATGTTGCCTGCTCAGGAGGAGTGAAATGGCAGCGACTGTAGTCAAGATGACGAAGCAAGAATTGAAGGAAATTATCGAGTCGACGGTCGAGAAGAAATTGCTACAACTCCTGCGTGATCCAGACCGAGGACTTGTTCTGAAAAAGGCTCTCAAAGATCGGTTGCTTCGTCAGCGAAAGGCAGTAGCGGTAGGCGAACGGGGAGAGTCATTAACGACAATCGTGAGACGGTTAGGGCTCAACTGAGCGCATGTACCGTGTTCGTCTTCTGGATACAGCCTCGAAGGAACTTGCTAAGCTGGACAAGCCGGTTGCCAGACGAATCATCGATCGAGTGCATCGGCTAGCAGAGAATCTTGCGGATGCGAATATTGAAGCGCTCACAGGAGAGTTTGAAGGCTTGTTCAAGCTACGTGTTGGCGACTACCGTGTGGTTTATGAGCTTATCCATGAAGAACAGTTGATCATGATCCATACGATTGGGCATCGACGAGAAATTTATCGTAAGCGGTAAGGGGGGTCGTTCATCAACAAGATGGAGATAAGATGAGCGCGATTCGAGAGATCAAGGGCAGGCAGATTGTGGATTCGCGAGGTAACCCGACAGTCGAGGCGGAAGTCACGCTTGAAAGCGGTGCGACGGGGCGGGCCGCCGTGCCGTCCGGGGCATCGACCGGCGAGAAAGAAGCGATCGAGCTGCGCGATGGCGACAAGAAGCGTTGGATGGGCAAAGGCGTTTCGAAGGCCGTTGTGAACATCAGCAAGGTAATCGCACCTGAGTTACTAGGCAAAGAGGCGTTCGCTCAGGCAGGAATCGATCAGACAATGATCGCCCTCGACGGCACAAAGACGAAAGGGAAATTGGGCGCGAACGCGATCCTCGGCGTATCCTTGGCAGTGGCGAAGGCAGCGGCGAATGAAACGGGCCAGCCGCTCTATCGCTATTTGGGTGGGACGAATGCGCGGGTGTTGCCGGTGCCGTTGATGAACATCATCAACGGCGGAGCCCATGCAGACAATCGGTTGGATCTCCAAGAGTTCATGATTATGCCGGTCGGGGCCAGTAGGTTCAGCGAGGCGCTCAGAATGGCCACAGAAGTATTTCATTCTCTGAAGGCGCTGTTGAAGAAGAAGGGGCTCAATACGGCGGTGGGCGACGAAGGCGGGTTTGCGCCTGATTTGCAATCTAATGAAGAAGCGCTAAGTCTGATCTCGCAGGCGATCGAAGAGGCTGGTTACAAGACCGGGCAGGACATTGCTCTGGCGTTGGACTGCGCGGCGAGCGAGCTCTATGACAAAGGGTGCTATACGCTTGAAGCAGAGAAGAATCCGGAACGTTCGTCGGAAGAGATGATCAGCTATTACGGCAAACTTCTGGATCGCTATCCGATTCTCTCGATCGAAGACGGGTTGAGCGAGCTGGATTGGAAGGGTTGGAAGATGCTCACGGAAAAACTGGGGAAGCGGGTGCAACTCGTCGGAGATGATATCTTCGTCACAAACGTGGAAATTTTCTCAAGGGGAATCAAGGAGGGCATCGGCAACTCGATTCTGATCAAGCTGAACCAGATCGGGACGTTGACGGAAACGTTGGATGCGATTGAGCTGGCCAAGCGGTCCGGCTATACAGCGATTATCTCGCATCGATCCGGTGAAACTGAGGACACGACGATTGCGGATGTGGCGGTGGCGACGAACAGCGGATTGATCAAGACCGGGTCGTTGTCGAGGACGGATCGAGTGGCGAAGTAC
>JACPZN010000329.1 GCA_016195505.1 Nitrospirota bacterium
CGAGTTGGAGCTCGTCGTCTCAGCGGCGACGCAGAAGCAAGAAGCGGCTCGCAAGGCTTTCACCTGCCATCAAGTCGAGCGTACTTACACATGGCCGGGTGCGCCACTTCTCGAGAAGGTGTTGGATGCTTGTATTGCAGAACTGATGATCAAAGCGCGGACGGACGACATCTGGAAGCGAACTCTCAATTAGAGCCTCCCCGGCTTTTGTTCCTCGTGGTTCGACTTTCGCTAACCCAGGTGTCTTAGCGAGGTACTTCTCACGAGTGCGAGAGAACCATGCCCGCTCGAAGCGAGAAGTCAGCCATAGGGATGATGGATGCGTTCCGCCCGCGGCCTACGAAGGACTCGACTCGCAGGCCGCCGTTGGTGAGAAGCGCGAAGGAAGCCCCTCCGTCATTCGGGAACTGGTACACTGTGGGAAAAGGGGTATGACGCGAATGCAGGAACCCATCGTTGAGCCACACGTATTTATCATTCTGGGCGCAACCGGCGATTTGACCCGACGGAAGCTCCTGCCGGCGCTCTATCATTTACGTGATCCTGGGAACGTGGAGAAGCCGACCAGGCTGATCGTCGGCGCCGCACTGCCCGAGATGGGGGAAGAGGCGTTTCGCCTCTGGGCCTATGAAGGGCTGCACGAAGCGGGGTGGCGCAACGCCAATGAACTTCGCACCTGGTGCGATGCCTGTCTCCACTATCAGACTGTGCATGAGGGGGGAGCCCAGGATTACGAGGTGTTGGCCGGATTCATCCGGCAACTGGAACGCACCCGCCACCTCCCCGAGAATCGTGTGTTTTATTTGGCCCTGCCGCCGGCTACCGTGCCCATCACCGTGGAGCGCTTGGAACGGGTCGGTCTCCTCAAGGGACATGGGTGGGTCCGTGTCGTCTTCGAAAAACCGTTCGGCCACGACTTTCACTCGGCACGGGCCTTGAACACCGAGCTGCATCGGTACCTCGACGAATCCCAGATTTATCGGATTGACCACTACCTGGGCAAAGAGACAGTGCAGAACCTCCTCGCGTTCAGGTTTGCCAATCCGATCTTCGAATTGCTCTGGAAGCGCGACACCATCGAGAGCGTGCAGATCACCGTGGCCGAGGATCTGGGCGTCGAGCATCGTGGCGCCTATTATCAACAGGCAGGAGCTCTGCGCGACATGGTGCAGAACCATTTGACGCAACTGATGACTGTCGTCGCGATGGAAGTCCCAGTCTCTTTCGAAGCCAGCGCGATCCAGAGCGAAAAACTTAAGGTGCTCCATTCGATCACGCCGATCAACCCGCAGGACGTGATCTTCGGCCAGTACACCGCCTGGCAGGTCGCCGACCTGACCATTCCCGGCTATCGTGACGAGCCGGGAGTGCCGAAAGATTCGACCACGGAGACGTTCGTTGCCCTGAAGGCGGAGATCCATAATTGGCGATGGCAAGGTGTGCCATTTTACCTCCGGACCGGCAAAAGGCTCCCGCGTAAACTGACCCAGATCGCTGTGACGTTTCGCGACCCACCCATTCAGGTCTTCCGGTCGCTCGAACCCGGGAGTATCCCGCCCAATAAGTTGCTCATCACCTTGCAGCCCAGTGAAGGATTCTCGCTCTGTTTTTCCGTGAAGAGTCCTGGACGGCCGTTTCGATTCAGCGACCGGGCGCTGCAGTTCGAGTACGAACAGGCTTTCGGTCAGTTGCCGGAAGCCTATGAGACGCTGCTCCTTGATGTGATGACCGGCGATCAGACGCTGTTCGTCAGCGCGGAGTTTACCGAGACCGCCTGGCGCCTCTACGATCCGCTGCTCACCGGCGAACGGGTCGTGCATCCCTATAGCGCCGGCATGTGGGGCCCGCGGGAAGCCGACGCGCTCACGGAACGGAATGGACATCAGTGGCAGTTGGGATGGTAAACGGTAAAAGGACGCCCGCCGTGCACGGCGGGCGTCTAGCTCGCCTAGTCGTATGCCGGCGACACGAACGGTGGCGGACAGCCTGGCTGTGGCTAGACGACTTGCTCACAGGGGAGGGCGAATACGTGAAGCGGGAAGGTATGACCATGCTGGCGCAGCCCGTGCTCCTCTCTAAAGCGCGTGAATCCCTCGATGAGACGGTAGGCGACCTGTTCCGGGGCCGCCGCGAGGATCAGACAGTTGGCGCCCGGCGACAGGAAGGCCTTGACGGCGGGTCCGGTCTCTCCCTTGCCGGCGACATTGTGTAGTTCTGTAAACGCATTGACGTCGTGTTCTTTCAGCAGGGCGTGGATGTGTTCCACAATCGACTCACGAAAGACGATCAGCAGCATTTTCATAAAAGGCACTCCTGTGATAATGGGATAGAGGTGGTCAGAAAAACTGCCAAGAATTCTATCTGCGGACCTGCCTATTCTATAGGGTAGCAACCGGAAAAAGACAAGTGGTGAGCTGCTACATCTTTCCTTGCAGGCTCCGAGAGAAGAAATGAGATGGCCAGGAGGGTGAGGTCTGGGCTCACACTCTCCTCAGGCTGTGTGATGTGGGCTTCAGGATATCAAGGACCTGCGACAGACAGCGTTCATTCACGCGTGCGCTCGGTCTCTGTAAACGTACAACGCCGGCTCGATCGCAATCAGCGCCTTTCGCGCCACCCAGAACAAAACCGGCTGGATACGCGGTCGGCTTTCCAGTAGACTTACCCATCAACGAATGGCTGAGGGTGGAGCGTGATGCTGCAAAGGCCGGCCACTGCAAACGTGCTCGTGGCCCTGCCGTCAGCCATTGGCAACGTCGGTAGTCAGGATTGGTTTTCATAACAGGAGACATGAGATGAATAAGCAAGATACGCAACGCGCGGTGGGGATTCTCAATAAGATCATGGAGCACGAGTTAGCGGGAGTCGTGCGTTATATGCATTACTCCCTCATGATCTATGGCTATAACCGCATTCCTATCGTGTCGTGGCTGAAGAGTAATGCTGACGAGAGCCTTGCCCATGCGCATAAAGCCGGGGAACTGGTCACCCTACTTGGCGGCCACCCGTCGTTGAAAATTGGGACACTCTTGGAAACTGAGAAGCATGATGTGGGAGATATCCTGCGGGAAAGCTTGGAGCACGAGAAGGCCGCCGTCGCCGCGTATTACGAACTTTTGAAAATCTCCGAAGGAAAGTCCGTCCTGTTGGAAGAATATGCGCGCGAGATGATCGTCGGCGAAGAGTTGCACCTTGACGAGGTGAACAAGATGTTGCGCCAGTCAGGTGATATCCAACCATTTCGCTCCTAACCCTTCAAGCAACCGGGGAAGAGAACAGCGTCAGAAACATTGTTCGCCTCGTCCGCGCGCGGCGGTCGATTTGCTTCGTTCACGGAGGTGCCGATGAAGCGGTCTGGGAAGGTGAGTGTCCGCATAGGTCTTGATCTGGCCTTGTGCGCAGTGCTGGGGGCGGGGGCTGTGTTCGCTGCGGTGCAGGTGCTGCCGGAGGCGACGTTAAAGTTGGACGGGACGGCGGTGAAGGGACCCAAACGCCTGCTGGGGCATCCGGTCATGAAAGAGTTGATCGGGTCGTTCGGGCGGGCGGAAGCGGCGGTACAGAAGGAAGATCTCGAGGCGCTCATGACGTTTTATTCTCCTGCGTACAATTATCACGGGCTAAAGGAGAGCGATGTGCGGCGCGTGTGGGGCGAGGTGTTCACCCACTACAGGGCGGTGGCCTCCACGCATCTGTTTTCGGATATCAAAGTTCTGCATGTAGGCGACAAGATTCGTGCAGAGGTGACCTGCACCGGTGGCCTCTACGGCACCGAGGAACAAACGGGGAAACGGGTCACGCTCGACAGCTGGTTTCGTGAAGTGCACTACTTGGTGAAAGCAGATGGGACCTGGAGATTTCTGGGGAACGCCGGCGAGGCTCCTGGTTCCGCTCCCTTCTCCTCCGCGCCACATCATCCGCTGTTTTGACCGCTGCTTCGTGCAGACGCGGAAGTTGTCCACTTCGGCATGGGCCACAAAGCAAGGACGTCCTTCCTGTCTGATCATCTTGCCTGCGCCCGAGGTGTCGCCATGGTCATGCTGGATGCCTTCCTGGCAGGGGAGAGCTCCATTGATTTTCTCGACGAGCGTCACGTTTCGGAATGAGGAACCAACCGGCCACGTCTTCCGCTGGTTCTCCGTCAGCTCGCGCGCGACGGTTATCCAGCTCGTCTTGTTGTATGTGTGGAGACACTGAACAATGATGGCCACGCTGTCTGGGGCTAGACCACTTGCTCACATGGGAGAGCGAACACGTGAAGAGGAATCGCATTGTCACCCTTACCCATCTCCTGTTCCGCTTTAAAACGTGTGAACCCTTCGATAAGGCGGTAGGCCACCTGTTCCGGTACCGCAGTGAGGATCATTCGGTTGGTACTTGGCGACAGGAAGAACTGACTAGTAGATCCCGTCTCCCCCTTGCCGGCGACATTATGTAGCTCAGTAAATGCGTTAACGTCGTATTCTTTCAGCAGAGCATGAACGTGTTGTACAACCGACTCACGGAAGACGATCAGCAGCATTTTCATAGAAGACACCTCTGTTGGTTGGGAGATGGGTTGTTACATGGAACCAGACAACAGCTACATTCTTCAATTTCGATCGCCTCGTCCGCGCGCGGCAGAACAAGGGCCTTCTCCCTTCAGAAGCGAGGTCCGACAGACCTAAATCTTAAGACAGTTGGTGATACCTTTTGCCGTCCTCACGGACGAGCTCGTACTCTTGTCACCGATTTTTCTGTTCTCCACTGATCGTTCACAGACGTACGGTGACGGCTTTTACCTCGGTGTACAGTTCCAGCACGTCGTGGCCCATCTCACGGCCCCACCCCGATTGCTTGTAGCCGCCGAAGGGCAGCGCGGCGTCGAAGATGTTGTAGCAGTTGATCCACACCGACCCTGCACGCAGCTCAGCCGCGATGCGGTGAGCTTTGCTGACATCGCGGGTCCACACCGCCGCCGCCAGCCCGTAGATGGAATCGTTCGCCGCTGGGAGCACCTCCTCTAAGTCCGTAAACGGCACGGCGCAGACAACCGGCCCGAAGATTTCCTCCTGCATGATCTTCATCTTCTGCGTAGTATCAACCAGCACGGTCGGTTCCACGAAGTAGCCCTTGTCGCCAAGTTTGCGTCCGCCGACCACCGCCTTGGCGCCTTCGGAGAAGCCTGACTCCAGATAGCCGAGCACTCGCCGCTGCTGCTCGTCCGACACCAGTGGACCCATTTGGGTGGCGAGATCCATGCCCGGCCCGACCTTGATCTTCTTCGCGTCCTCCGCCACGCCCTCCACCACCTTGTCGAAGATACCCTTTTCGACGAAGAGCCGGGAACCAGCGCAGCAGCACTGGCCCTGGTTGAAAAAGATCGCGCTCGAAACCCCTGGTATACTGGCCTCTAGATCGGCGTCCTTGCACACGATGTTGGGAGACTTTCCTCCAAGCTCCAGCGACACCTTCTTGAGATTGTTTGCGGCGGCTCCAAGGATGAGCTTCCCTACTTCGGTGGAACCGGTGAAGGCCACCTTGTCCACGTTCGGATGCGCCGCCAGCGCCGCACCGGCGGTCTCCCCATACCCGGGCACGATGTTCACCACCCCGTCTGGGAATCCCGCTTCGCAGATCAACTCGCCGAGTCGCAATGCAGACAATGGTGTTTGCTCAGCAGGCTTCAAGACGATGGTGCAGCCCGCGGCCAACGCTGGGCCTAGCTTCCAGGCTGCCATCAGCAACGGAAAATTCCAAGGGATGATCTGGGCTACCACTCCGACCGGCTCGCGCAGCGTGTAGGCGAGGTACTGGGCGCCGGGCGTGTAGGGCACTGAAATGGGGATCGTGTTCCCTTCGATTTTGGTCGCCCAACCTGCCATGTACCGGAAGAGATCCACAGCAAGTGGGACATCAGCTACGCGAGCGACGCCGACCGGCTTCCCATTGTCGAGCGATTCGAGTTGGCCGAATTCTTCCAGGTGAGATTCGAGAAGGTCGGCGAGCTTCCAGATTAACCGTCCGCGCTCCGAGGCAGTAAGCGCGCGCCACGGGCCGCTCTCGAAGGCTTTCCGTGAAGCGATGACCGCCTTGTCAACGTCGGCGTGGTTGCCTTCTGCCACTTGGGCCAGGACTTCACCCGTGGCCGGGTTATAGGTCGGGAAGGTCTTCCCTGATGCAGCTTCGAGCCACTTGCCGCCGATCAGCATCTTCCGTGGCACCCCTACGAAGTCCAGGATTTGCCGATGAATCGGGATTTCCACCGTTGCTGTGCTCATGGTGTTCCTCCTCTCTGGATAGATCTTGCGGCTATGTGAGATGCGTACAACCGCGGGCATACGCATCCCATTATAATACATGAACGGGAGTGGGGTAATGATTGTGAGAGGGAGGAATCTATAGGCCGAAGGTCAGTCGAAATGCCCGTTGCCGTTCGCTTGGGCAAAATAAGGGCTTGGGGGATTCTGGAATCTCCTTGTCCGCGCGCGGTGGGCATTTAGTTCGCTTTGTCATGTGCTGGTGACTGAGAATGATGACGGACAGGCTGTCCGGGGCTAGACCACTTGCTCACAAGTAAACGCGTTAGCGTCGTATTCTTTCAACAAGGCATGAACCCGTTCGGCCATCGATTCGCGAAAGACGATTAACAGCATTTTCATAAAGGGCGCTCCTGGACAACTGCGAGGGGAGGTATCACCAAAGCTGACAATTGCTCAGCCTGGGGCTGTGCTCATTTTTAGGGGAGAGACAGATAAAAGACAAAGGCTGTGCTGGTTGGTCTACTGCACTGAGCTCAGGCGCAGGTTGGCCGGAGCGGGCGGAGGTGCTGGTGGTGGGGGGCCAGGGGCGGCTGCGGCTGTGACCACGACTGACCGGCGAGCGACTTCGGTTCCACTGCTCAGAACGCGAAACTCCACGGTGTAGGTTCCCGCGGGCCGCTGGACCCTGGTGCAGGAGCCATTGTTCTCACCGAATGCACAATAGGGGTTTTGCCGTTCGGTGTGATCGAGCGCTCCGTTGATCCGGACTTCCATCGAAACGGTCCCTGATGCATCGGTTGTCGCCTGCACGGTCCAGGGCTCACCCAGATTCGGCGACCCAAGGACGCTCAACGTCACCGTCACTGAAGGGGTCGGTGTAGGAGTCGGTGTCGGTGTAGGGGTCGGAGTTGGCGTGGGCGTCGGTACCGGCGGTGGCGGTGAAGTCGTGGCGGCTGGGGTATAGGTCGCCACGCCGCTCTCGCTTGATTCGTTATTCGAGAAGTCGTACGCCGTGATCACATAGTACTGAACGACGGCGGGTGTTCCGATATTAAAACTGGTGACTTTTCCCAGAGTGGCGAGCAGAGTTCCCGTGCCAGAAGATCTTCCGCAGGGCTGCTGCGTGCATTGGTACACGTGATAACCTGCGAGATCAGGCTCGGTATTTGCCGTCCAGGTTAATGTCGCTGCCCATGCCGTCGTGCCCCAGAGTATCAACACAACGGCCAGGGCGAGTGCCCGACTTATCGGGAGACTCGGATTCGAGATTCTGGCTTTTGCTACGACGGGACTGTTCCCTTTAATCATCGATGTATAGACCCATCCCGTAACATCTGTATCTCTCATGGACGAATCCGTTTCAGGATGGTCAGCTGACGCGGTGGTCCGAGCGGAGAGGGTTCTTAAGCAAATCCTGAGCTAGACAGAGCAAAGCGTGTGCCATACTCCACGAACACGATTTATGGCGCGAACCTGCGTATTTTAACGTATGGGGTGGATCGTTCATTATGAGTGATACAGGGGGCTGTAGTGATGGGCATTCACATCATCGACCTGATCGTAAAGTTTCTCAGAGGTTAGTAAGTGCAGCCAATGAAATACATGGAATACAATGTACCAGCACGGAAGCGGCGCCACTGTATAGGCTCAGATACCAGGGCGAAGATCACTCGAATTCTTCCCATCCGCTTAAGCGGCTGCCGAAAACGAGTGTGTGGTTGCTGGTAGTGACAATGATGAGGCCCTTCTCCTTGTCCAACTGTACGATGCGCCCGTGGATGCCGAGCGCCTTTGACGAGAAATCGCCAAGCAGAGAAGCAAAACCCACGAGCCGTTCGTTTGTGACGAACACCGCTCCATAATCGGGCGACTGAGTTTTCTTCACCGTCTCTAGTACGCCGAGGGCTTCATTAAGCCAGATACCGTTCGCTCCGCGAAATCCGTACAGACGTTTATCGGTTCTTACCACGCTGAATGTGGGCAACACCGGCCGTTCGAGGACCTTTTCATCTAGATCGCGATCCGTCTCGTTCCACGTTAGGGTACGGCTGGAAAAACCCAGCAGCCGGCGCGAGGTCACGACAACTGCATTGATGCCGCTTGCGCCTGAGCCGATCACGGTCTCTTGCGCGTCGAGGGGAATTTCCCGACGGCCGCTTATCAAACTGGTGACGTTGGCTCGACCCTGTTCGATCCAGAGGGTGACCTCGTTGCCGTAGTCGACCGCTTGTGTGGCGCTTGGCTAGAAGAGTCAGACAAGCGTCGCCAGCAACAGTCGGGGTGGAGTGAAAGTCCAGCTCTTTGCTCGGGGTGCAGGCATGACTGCAATGATTCTACCGCATGCCCGTGCAAAGCGGCATTGCTCCATGGCGCATGGGCCGAAGCGGTCGGCACAGGAAGATCACCGCTGGACCTAGCTTCCACTAAACAGGACAAACTTGCTCCCTTCATTCTTATGGGTTCCGCATAAATTTCCCGTTGACGCATTCTCCTTGAATGAGTACTCTGCTACGAACATTCCATCCCAAGC
>JACPZN010000016.1 GCA_016195505.1 Nitrospirota bacterium
CGACTGGGCAACGACGAGGTCTCGGAATTGCGACGGGCCGTAAGCTCTATGTTCAAGAAGTATTGCCTGCTACCAACACCGTCGTTCTTGGACCAGAAGAATCACTGCGACGTAGTCAGTGTGACGTCGCAGATCTGAATCTCTTCGACTCCTCACTTCTTACTGGATCAACGGACGTCATGGTCAAGGTCCGGTATGCCACTCCTGTCACGCCTGCTACCGTCCAGTGTTTGTCAGGAAATGTTCTTCGCATTGTCTTCCACGAACCACAACGCGCCTTGAGCCCGGGACAGTCAGCGGTCTTCTACCGAAATGATTACGTCCTCGGCGGCGGCATCATTCAATCGCTCTAACTGTATCCATGACTCATGTCATCGTATTGACAGCTCTTATCTGCCAATGCTAACTTTGCGCGCGGCTTTTCGTGCAGAAGCACGAATATTTATTTCTTTGTCAACAAGAGCGAACGGATTCCTATAGTGAGAAAGCCAGCAGTGGCGCGACGTTACGCACAGGCGTTGTTTGAGCTACTCGACACATCCACCATCGAATCAACCCGCGAAGCCTTAACGGGGCTGGGGCAAGCGATCAAGGACTCCGTCGCGTTGCGCCACATTGTGGCCTCGCCGGTCTTTGGTGCCGAAGTCAAAACCAGCGTCCTTGCAGAACTCGGTTCTCGCCTAGGCTGTCCTCCCATCGGAAAAGCCTTTCTCGGACAGTTGGTGAAAAAGAATCGCGTAGGCTATATTCCTGAAATCGCTGAGGCCTTTGCGAAACTTGCCGATGCGTCCAAAGGCATCCAGCAGATCACCGTGTCCTCAGCGGCAACCTTACCCCCGGCTGAACAAGATCGAATCAGTACTCGCTTGCGCAACATGCTCAAGCGCCAAGTCGATATTACCTTTCAGACGGAGGCCCGCCACCTTGCCGGCCTGCAGATCCATCTCGGCAGCACGGTGGTCGATAGCACTGTCAGTGGGCGATTACAAGCGATGCAGAGTCTGTTGACGAAGGAGTAGCGATGCAGATCAAGGCAGAAGAGATTAGTTCGATCATCAAAGAAAAGATCAAAGGCTTCGACAAACCAGTCGACGTCAAAGAGACCGGCTCCGTCATACAGGTGGGAGATGGGATTGCCAAGGTCTATGGTCTCGATGGCGCCATGGCCGGCGAAATGCTCGAGTTCCCCGGCGGCCTCTACGGGATCGCGTTGAATCTTGAAGAAGACAACGTCGGCGCCGTGTTGATGGGCGACGATGTCGGCGTCAAGGAAGGCGATCCGGTCAAACGCACGGGACGTATTGCAGAGATTCCAGTCGGCGATGCCTTGATCGGTCGCGTGGTGAACGCGATCGGCCAGCCGATCGATGGGAAAGGCCCGATCAACTCGTCGCTCTCATCCCGTATTGAAGTCGTGGCGCCCGGGGTCAACACACGTCAGTCGGTACGCGAGCCCTTGCAAACGGGCATCAAGGCCATCGACGCGATGATCCCTATCGGCCGCGGACAGCGTGAATTGATCATCGGCGACCGACAGACCGGCAAGACGGCCATTGCCGTCGATACGATCATCAATCAAAAGGGCCTCGGCGTCTATTGTATCTATGTCGCCATCGGCCAGAAACGGTCAACCGTGGCACGCGTCGTCAAGACTCTTGAAGAGAGCCACGCGATGGACTACAGCATCGTGGTCGCGGCCAGCGCAAGCGATGCGGCGCCCATGCAGTATCTTGCCCCCTTCTCCGGTGCCGCCATCGGCGAGTATTTCCGGGATAACGGCAAACATGCGCTGATCGTCTATGACGACCTCTCCAAGCACGCCGTGGCCTATCGCCAATTGTCTCTGTTACTCCGTCGTCCGCCGGGCCGCGAAGCCTATCCGGGCGACGTGTTCTATCTGCACTCCCGGCTGTTGGAGCGTGCGGCCAAGCTCAGCGACAAGCTCGGCGGGGGGAGCCTGACCGCACTGCCGATCATTGAAACGCAAGCCGGCGACGTGTCCGCCTACATACCGACCAACGTCATTTCGATTACCGATGGACAGATCTATCTCGGCAGCGATCTATTCTATTCTGGTATTCGTCCCGCAATTAACGTGGGCCTGTCGGTCTCCCGGGTCGGAGGTTCGGCTCAGATCAAGACCATGAAGCAGGTGGCCGGTACCCTTCGGCTCGACCTCGCCCAGTACCGGGAAATGGCAGCCTTCGCGCAGTTCGGTAGCGAACTCGACAAAGCGACGCAGATGCAGCTTGCGCGCGGGGTCCGAATGGTGGAGCTGCTCAAACAGGGGCAATACAAACCCATGCCGGTCGCCGATCAAGTGCTGTCTATTTACGCCGGCGTCAACGGATACCTGGACGATGTCCCCGTCGATAAAGTACAGCAATTTGAAGGCGACCTGCTGCACTACGTGCAACAGCACCATTCCGATCTAAAGAAAGAAATTGCAAGTATCGGGAAGATCGATGACAAGGTCGCTGCCAGACTGAAAGAGATCATCGTGACTTTCAAACAGAAGATGGGGTACGGCGCCAAGTAACCATCGGTATGTCATCGTCAATATGACCGTCAGACCTGAAGGTTGATTGGTAAAAGCTAGGAACTCATGCCGAGTCTTCAATCACTACGTCGCAAGATTGCGGCGTTTAAAAACACCCAAAAGATTACCAAGGCCATGAAGATGGTGGCGGCGGCGAAGCTGAAACGAGCGCAGGACCGCATTCTGGCCGCGCGTCCCTACGCCATCAAGATGCGGGGTGTCGTCAGTAATTTGAGCCAGCGCGTAAACCGATCTTCGCATCCTCTGCTACAGAAGCGCGAAGGAAAGAAGGTCGAAGTGCTCGTGGTCACGAGCGATCGCGGGCTGTGCGGTGGGTTCAATGGCAATATCGTGCGGAAAAGCACGGAGTTTGTCCGAGAATGCGAGTCCCGGGGATCGGTGGCGATCTGACCGACCATTTCGTCAAGGGCACGTTCGACGAACTCTACATTGTCTATAACGAATTCAAGTCAGCCATTCAGCAGCGTGTGATCGTAGAAAAGCTGTTCCCCATCGATGCCGCAGCCGAGTTTGGGACCACACAGACGGAAGGCATGAGCGGCGGCAGTTATCTCTATGAACCGGATGAAGCCGCCCTCTTGAACGTATTTATCCCAAAACATTTCCAGACGCAGACGTTTCGCATTCTCCTGGAATCAGCCGCAGCCGAACATGGCGCCAGGATGGCGGCGATGGACGGCGCGACCCGGAACGCAGGACAACTGATCAAGAAAGTGACCTTGCACTACAACAAGACCCGCCAAAGCGCCATTACCAAAGAACTGATGGATATTGTCGGCGGTGCCGAAGCACTGAAATAGATCGCCACGTTGAAGAAGGAGTGAGCTGTGAGCACAGGAAAAGTCATTCAGGTCATCGGACCGGTGGTCGATGTGGAGTTTCCTCCCGGGCAGCTGCCGAACATTTACAACGCCCTCAAAGTGATTCAGGAAGAGAATAAGGCCGCCGGCACACCGGCTGTCCGCATCACCCTAGAAGTGGCGCTGCACCTTGGAGAAAACCGTGTCCGCGGTATCGCGATGTCCACGACCGACGGCCTGACGCGTGGGATGGATGTGCAGGATACAGGGGCGCCGATCTCTGTGCCTGTCGGCCGTGAGACACTCGGGCGGCTGATCAACGTATTGGGCGAACCAGTCGATGAAATGGGCCCCATCAAGACGACGAAGACCTATCCCATTCACCGCCCTGCGCCGAGACTCGAAGATCAGGACACGAAGACCGAAGTCCTTGAAACCGGCATCAAGGTCGTCGATCTTCTCGAACCGTACAGCAAAGGCGGCAAGGTCGGTCTCTTCGGCGGTGCCGGAGTCGGCAAGACCGTTATCATTATGGAGCTGATCAACAACATTGCGTTACACCACGGTGGTTTCTCGGTCTTCGCTGGTGTCGGTGAGCGGACTCGTGAAGGCAACGACCTCTGGCATGAAATGCAGGAATCGAAGGTCATCGACCCAAAGGACTTCACCAAGTCGAAAGTCGCGCTGGTCTATGGCCAGATGAATGAGCCGCCCGGCGCGCGTCTGCGCGTCGCTTTGACCGGACTGGCTGTCGCCGAATTTTTCCGCGACGAAGAAAAGCAGGACGTGCTGCTCTTTGTGGATAACATCTTCCGGTTTACCCAGGCCGGGTCAGAAGTGTCCGCATTGCTCGGTCGTATGCCGTCCGCCGTGGGCTATCAGCCCACGCTCTCGACCGAGATGGGACAGCTACAAGAACGCATCACCTCCACAAAACGTGGATCGATCACTTCGGTGCAAGCCATCTACGTGCCGGCTGACGATCTCACCGACCCAGCGCCGGCGACAGCCTTCGCCCATTTGGATGCGACGACCGTGTTATCACGACAATTGGCCGAGTTGGGTATCTATCCGGCCGTCGACCCGCTCGACTCCACCTCACGGATTCTCGATCCGCAAGTTATCGGAGAAGATCATTACAAGGTGGCCCGCGGAGTCCAGTCCGTCTTGCAGAGGTATAAAGATCTCCAGGACATTATCGCCATTCTCGGCATGGACGAATTGTCGGAAGACGACAAGATGGCCGTGGCCCGCGCACGGAAAATCCAACGCTTTCTCTCGCAGCCGTTCCACGTCGCCGAGGCGTTCACCGGATCGCCAGGAAAGTATGTGAAGCTCAAAGACACCGTGCGCAGCTTCAAGGAGATTCTCGACGGCAAATACGACCACCTGCCGGAACAGGCGTTCTATATGGTTGGCCCGATCGAAGAAGTGATTGCGAAGGCCGAAAAGATGGGGGTAAAGGTGTAGGAAGCGAGCGAATCGTGCGTCCTCCTTGCTCGCGCAACGCGCGGTCTCGGAAGACCCTCGTTGGATGCGCGCAGTAGAGGACGCATCGATCCCCCACTTCTTGAGTAGAGATGAGGAAATAGGAGACATGGCAGGAAGGTTATTGCTCGAGGTTGTGACGCCGGAGAAGTTGCTCTTGAGCCAGCAGGTAGATGAGGTGATTGCCCCAGGCTCAGAGGGTGAGTTCGGTGTATTGCCTGGACACTGTCACTTCCT
>JACPZN010000340.1 GCA_016195505.1 Nitrospirota bacterium
GACACCATTCGCCGAGAATAGAATTTCGCCACGTTATGGCAATTGACCGACATTAAGTGGACCGGTGAGACTCTGACACCGCGATTTTTATCGGCGAAGCCCCACAAGCAATTCGACTGCCCAAGAGCACGCGTTCGGGTGCTGGCCATCGTAGAATTCTCGCGACAGATGGCCATCGGGAAATCGGCTGCCGGCTACATTGAGAACGGCAACTGGCAGCCCGTTGAAACCCGGAGCATCAATCAGGGGCTGTGGGAAGCGGCCTGCGGCAAGCCATGAGGGAGAGAAACGCGCGGCAGGAACCGTCTCCCTGTCCAGCCCCGCTCCTCGCCTTCACCAGTTTGATTTTCGACAACTACATTCCATAGAATCCTCCGTCCATGTAATCACCTGACACGGAGAACTGGTCCCAAGCCAAAAATGGTCTCGCGCATGACTCATACTCTACCGGTCGCTTTCCTGCTGATTCTGACTGTCTTGAGCCTCTCCCCAAGCCCACTCGATGCGGCCCCAGGAGGCAAGACAGAGATTTTGCCTGTACAGAAAGCCGCCCCGGCGGCTGTCGCGATCGAGGCGGCTGGGAGCGAAGTGGAGCTGCGGCGTCAAATGCGCACCAAGAACGGAGTTACCGAACTCCATACCGGCAGGGTCCCCTTCTCGCAAGCGCCGACGGGAAGCTTTGGCTTCATCGCGCCTCAGTTCCTGGGCATGGCCTTGGTGACGCAGAGTCCCGATCTTGCGTTGGAACGGGCCTTACCGGCCGCCAATGCCTATGAGATCCATAAGCTCACCGACGGAAGCGGGTTGCTGGTGGGATTTATGGGGAAGGATCTCGTGCCTCAGGTTACGCCCAGCGAACGGCCCAAGAACATTCGGATCACGCTCTATTCCAATCCCTCGGACAAAGCCCCGCTCATCGTTGCGGTGCCCTTGATCAAATTGATGGTCGACCGGATGCCGGTTCGGCTCGACCCTAAGAGACCGGATAGTCCAGTCATGCTGGATATGGATTTACAGAGCACCGCCAATCGCAAGTCACCCGTGGGGCAATAGCAAAATTCTAGTGAGCATGCGCAAAAGCACCAAGGCGGCTCTCTCTCTTGAGAGAGAAGGCCGCCTTGGTCCGATGCCGACGGCACATGGGGAGCTACACGTCGTAGATCCTCCGTAAACACCTCTCCCTTCAGAAGAAACTGATGGTCCTTCTCTAAGTGGTTGATCGCTTCATCGAGACTGCCCGGCAAAGTCCTGATGCTGGCGGCTTCTTTCGGATCCAGGTCGTACAGGTCTTTTTCGGCCGGCTCGCCCGGATTGATCTTGTTTTGAATCCCATCGAGGCCCGCCATGAGCATCGCGGAAAATGCCAAGTAGGGATTGCAGGCAGGATCTGGAAACCGCACTTCAATGCGTTTGGCCTTCGGACTCGGTGAATACATCGGGATGCGGATCCCGGCGGACCGGTTCCGGCTGGAATAGGCCAGCAGGACCGGGGCTTCGAATCCCGGCGTGAGTCTCTTGTACGAATTCGTCGTCGGATTGGTAAAAGCCGCCAAGGCAGGCGCATGTTTCAGAATCCCGCCGATGTAGTGCAGGCACATCTGAGACACCCCCGCGTATTCCTTTCCCGCGAATAGAGGCTTCCCATCCTTCCAGATGCTCTGGTGGGTATGCATGCCGGACCCAGCGTCACCGAAGAGCGGTTTCGGCATGAACGTCACCGTCTTGCCATGCCGTCGAGCCACATTCTTGACGATGTACTTGTACATCATCATCTTGTCCGCGGTTTTCAGAAGCGAATCGAATCGAA
This sequence comes from Nitrospirota bacterium, assembly GCA_016195505.1. Lineage (GTDB taxonomy): Bacteria > Nitrospirota > Nitrospiria > Nitrospirales > Nitrospiraceae > Nitrospira_D. The sequence continues at coordinate 1,808 of JACPZN010000340.1, forward strand.
TATCGATCTCGGCCTGCCCCGCCGTCGCCGTCTCATGGTGGTGCTTTTCGATCGCAATGCCGGCCTTTTCCAACTCGAGGACCATTTCGCCACGGATGTCCTGCTGCGTATCAGCGGGCGAGACTGGGAAGTAGCCAAGCTTGTGGCGGATCTTGCCGCCCAGGTTGAACCCTTCTTGCCCCATGTTCCATGCGCCTTCTTCCGAGTCGATAAAGTAGTAGCCGCTGTTGCTGGTTTGATCGTAGCGGGCATGATCGAAGATGAAAAATTCGGCCTCCGGCCCCCAGAAGGAACTGTCGCCGATCTTGGTGCTCTGAAGATATTTTTCTGCCTTCTGGGCGATATACCGTGGGTCGCGCTCATAACTCTCACGCGAAATCGGGTCCACCACATTACCGGTCAAGCTGAGTGTCGGCACCGCCGTGAAGGGATCCATGCAAGCCGTTGCGGGATCGGGGATCATGAGCATATCGCTGTTGTTGATGGCCTTCCACCCGCGAATGGATGAGCCATCCAGACCGGAACCGTCCTTAAACAACTCCTCCGTCAGTTCACTCACAGGGATGGTGAAATGTTGCCACACTCCCGGCAGATCCACGAATTTCAGGTCCACCATCTGGACCTTGTTTTTCTTGGCAAACTCCAGCACCTCGCGCACGTTCATGCACTCCTCCTTTCAGAAATCTACTCCGATGATCTGCCGACGCCTCTCCGTTAGGCCGCCTTTATTTCAAGAAACTTCTCGATTGCTTGTTCGATCCCCATGCGCACCAACTCCAGCCGCACGTGGTCCTGCATCTTCTTGCCGGCCCGATCCGTCACGTAAAACACGTCGCAGACTTGATCCAGCATGGTCGAAATCCTTGCGGCATGAATCGATAGTCCAAGTGTAAAAATCGCATTGGTCATTATGTACAGCAGGCCCTGCCTGTCATCTGCAAAGATGTCGATGATCGTGAACCGATCGGATGTTTCATTGTCGATCCGTACCTCTGCCGCTTCGCGGGGTTTGGGTATCGGACGCGTCAACTTCAATCGTGCACCTCGACGCAGCACATCGTCGACATGCTCCCATCCTTTCAGTACTGCGGCGATCCGATCCCCCACAGTCCGCCGACGCTCGGCCGGAGGTTCACCCTGATAATCTTGGTCCATTACTTGAAATGTATCAACGACGATCCCATCGGCTCTTGTCAGAATCTGGGCATCGAGAATCTGCAAGCCGCTGCCCGCCATTACACCGGCAATCTTCGAAAAGATTCCTGGGCTCAGGTCATTGTGCGTGATCACCATATACTCGCAGGTTCCCAGATCGTGATGAAAATCCGCTTCTACAATGACCTCGCCTGAGCGCAGCCGCTGGATCGCCGCGACATGGGCGGCAATGCGGGCAGGACCCGATCCATAGAGATGCTGTTCAGGGAACTGCCTCAGTTGTGCTTCCACCCAAGCTCTGTCCACTCCGTCTTGTCCTGCCAGGATTGGCTGGCGACTGACCTCTTCCGCGAACTGAATCAAGCGCTCCGGCACCTCTCGGATTTCCGGGTCACCGGACACCTTGGGCATGGTCCGCGTATACAGCGCAATCAGCAACGATTCTTTCCACTTCGTCAGCACGCCTGGTCCGACCGCTGCAATATCGGCCGCCGTCAAGGTGAGCAGTTTCTTCAGCATTTCCGGCGTGCCGACTTCGCGGGCAAACTGGAAGACGACCTTTTCGTCGTTGGGATCTCTGCGAAATGCGGTATGGCCCATCAATAGGTGCCGGTGGACAAGAAAAGAAAACCTCTTGGTGTCTTGCTCGTCCAATCCAAGACGACCCGCCACATCCTCAGCCATCCGCTTACCGACGTCGCTGTGGTCCTGCTCCTGCCCCTTTCCCAAGTCGTGCATGAGGATGGATAGGTGGAGGATATCTTTGCGCTTGATGCTACGATAGACGTCTCCCAACATGCTCGGCTCATGCGCCAAGGCTTCGGCCCGTCCGACAGCCAGCAAACTGTGCTCGTCGACCGTGTATTTATGATACTGGTTGAATTGCATTAACCCGCGCACGGTTCCCATCGCCGGAATCAACTGTTCGAGCAGGTGGGCACGATGCATCACTTCCAATGTCGGTGCCGTTCTCGGACCAGCCATGATCTTCAGGAACAGACGGCTGACTTCCGGCTCGCGATAAGCATCCGCCGCCAGGTGGAGGCTATGACGATGAATGTCGTCGAGCAACGGAGGCGCAATCGTCAGGTTCTTCTCTCGGGCAAGGTCGAAGAGACGAAGTAAGAGCGCCAGGCTCTCCAGCACTGTCACGCGGTGCTCATCGGCCACCGTCAACGTGCCGCCATAGATGACGAAGTACTGATCCACGCGAGGAGCCGGCAACAACCGGGTGAGCCGTCGCCACAGCGGTACGCTCCGGCATCGCTGGACAAACCGCGTGCAGCACTCGTGCAATCCCATCGTATGTCGATAATACTGCTGCATGAACTGTTCGACGGCGAGCAAGTGCGGCTGATCTTGATAGCCGAAATGCTGCGCGAGCCAGACCTGTTCGTCGAACGTGAGAATCTCCTGCGCCGTTCCCGCGTGCACATGGAGCAGTGCACGCACCCGCCACAAGAATTCTCGAGCCTCCGTCAAAGCCACCGAGTCAGTTCGTGACAGAATGCCCCGATCGGACAATTCCCGAATCGTCGGGGCTTGGTAGCGAGCCCTGCCGGCCCACTGCAAGAGATGCGAGTCACGAAGACCACCTTTGCTTTTCTTGATGTTCGGCTCCAGGAGATACACCGTTTCGCCGAACTTCTCATATTCGCGCCGGCGCTCTTCGAGCTTCTGATCGAGAAATCCATCCACGTTCTCGGCAATCACCTTTTGCAAATACCGATAATGAAATTGTTTGAAGAGATCGGAGCTCCCCGCGAGGAACCGTGCTTCCATCATGGAGGTCTTCACCATCGAGTCGGTTTGAGCCAATCGGATACTGTCGGCGATCGTTCGCACGCTGTGCCCGACCTGGAACCCACAGTCCCAAAGCGGATGGAGCACGGCACGGATGAAGGCCTTTACAGCCTCGTCCGCTGCCGGACGGAACAAGAACATGAGATCAATATCCGAACGAGGAGCCAGCTCTCGCCGCCCATATCCACCCAATGCCACAACACAAGATTGGCGGAGACCAGCATCGGCAGCCGCCTCACCACCATGCCGAGCGGCTTCTCCATAACACCCGAGGATGAGGCCATCGACCAGATCAGTCATGGCAGCGAGGGTTTCAGCACCCGATGCGCCACTCATGACCTGCTGACCGATCACGCGACGCTGTTCTGCCAGAGCAGCGCCGACATTCGATGCTGCGACCTCACTTCGGGAAGAACCGGATACGGGCAGGTCTGTCCGCCTCATTACAACGCAGTTTCTCCGGTTTCCCCGGTTCGAATCCGCACGACGGTGCTCAGATCGCGAACAAAGATTTTCCCATCCCCAATGCTGCCGGTTTTAGCCGCCCGAGTGATCGCCTCCAGCACCCGGGGCACCTGGGCGTCCGTCACGGCCACCTCGATTTTCACTTTCGGCACAAATTCGATCGTGTATTCCTGCCCTCGATATGTTTCCTTATGACCCTTCTGGCGGCCGAACCCTTTGACTTCCGACACGGTCATTCCCTGAACACCCATTTCTAACAATGCATCCTTGACTTCATCCAACTTGAACGGCTTGACGATGGCTTCGACCAGTTTCATACACATGCCTCCTTGCCTGACCAGTAGACGCTCATCACTAATAGTTGCACGGGCCGTCGACCGTATCGTTCAGTCGATTCGGTATGCCCATTGATGAATGCGCGCGTTGGTTATGTCGACCGAGGCCCAATCTGATCGATTCATACTTAGATGACACCCGTAACCCCATCCGACATATGGCGATGCCGGACATACCATGCATTCTCACGCTAGCGAGCGAGTCATCATAGCCCATCCTCCCCGTCCACACAACGCCGAAATAGCACAGAATCGCCGCAAATTCGCTCGTTACCACGCTGACAAGTGCGCAACCGTGTGTGGTCTTGGGTTCCTATTCAAGTCGCTGAAGCGAAACACTTGCGTCGAGACTTAGGCGATCAATCTCCGTGTACTATCGCCAGGCGGACAGGGGATTACAGTGGAAGGATTTTTCTTCGATCTGCTAGAAAGTGCGATAGCCGTTTGTTATGGGCATGCGACGATCCTTGCCGAATGCCCGATGGGTAATCTTGATGCCGATGGGCGCTTGACGACGTTTGAACTCACTTCCATCCACCATTGCAATTACACGGGCCACGGTGGCACGATCGAACCCTGATTCGGCGATCTCTTCGAGAGAACGGTCTTCTTCCACATATGCCTGGAGAATGGGGTCGAGTATGGCATACGGTGGCAGCGAGTCTTCATCCTTTTGGTTGGGTTTCAACTCGGCGGTCGGCGGTCGGTCCAGAATTCGTTTGGGGATCATTGGAGATGTGCCGCGAAGGTTCCGGAGCCGTGCCAACTTGTACACCATTGTTTTGGGTACGTCTTTGATTACGGCAAATCCACCGGCCATATCGCCGTAGAGCGTGGCATAGCCGACGCTTAGTTCGCTCTTGTTGCCTGTCGTCAACACGAGATGGCCAAACTTATTCGACAGGGCCATGAGAATATTGCCGCGAATACGGGCCTGCAGATTTTCCTCGGTTGTATCCGGCTGTTTGCCTTCGAACGAGGGAGCCAAGGACGTCCGGTAGGCATCGAATGTCAGCGTAATGGTCACCGTTTTCAATTCGATACATAACCGGCTGACTAACTCAGCAACATCTTCTCCGCTCTCTTGTGAGGTATAGGGGGACGGCATAAAGACACCGAGCACATTCTCCGGACCAAGCGCGTCCACGGCAACCGCGGCGGTCAGTGCCGAATCGATTCCACCACTCAGCCCTATCACCACTCGCTTGAATCCATTTTTTCGCACATAATCTCTCACACCCAAGACCAGCGCCTGATACACTTCTTCGATCTCTCCCAGCGGCTCCATCAGAGCTGGAACAAGTCTGGTCCGTCTCGCCTTGGCCGTCGGCATCTTTATCGCTAGACGATCAATGGCCGCTGCTGCTTTCGCACTCAGGGTCTTCCTTCGCCCATGAGCCATGCGCCCCCGCGCAACCGCATCGACGTTCAGATCGGCCACGAGCAAATCTTCCTGAAACGCGCGGCCGCGCGCGATTACGTTGCCGACCTGATCGAGAATCACGCTGTTGCCGTCGAAAATGAGCTCGTCCTGCCCTCCAACAGTATTTGTATAGGTCACGATGACCCCGTTTTCCCGCGCTCTGGTCGCCAGCATCTGCTCTCGCGAACGGCTTTTCCCGACATGGAACGGCGAGGCGTTCATATTGATGATTACCTCTGCGCCCGCCGCCGCTTGCGCACGGGTCGGCCCTTCAGGAAACCAGATATCTTCGCAAATGTTCACACCGATCGTCGTCCCGTTCAACACCAACAACGGGAGTCTCCGCCCTGGACAAAAATACCGGCTTTCGTCGAACACGCCGTAATTCGGAAGATACCACTTGCTGTAGCTGCCGACCAGATGCCCGTCAGCGATCATGGCCGCCGCGTTGTAGAGTTCATGCCGGCCAGCTGAAACGACTGATTGCCGCAAGGAGCGATGATCGGCCTGATCCCCCGGCCCCACATAGCCCACCACTGCGACGATGTTGCGACAAGCCCGGATCACTTCGGCCAGCGCGCGCCAATTGTCTTCTACGAATTGGGGTTTGAGCAGGAGGTCTTCGGGTGGATAGCCGGTAATCGCCAGCTCGGGGAATGCGATCAGGTCGGCCTTGGCCTTCTTCGCCTCGCGCAGCCAAGCGACGATCCGGCGGACGTTCCCGTCCAGATCCCCGACTGTCGGATTCATCTGCACCATGGCGATTCGGAGTGTACGCATCGTGCTCCCGCCAAAGAGGGTGCCGCTAGGGAACCCGATTGCCTTAAACTCGGGCGCCGAGATCCTGTGTGTTGCTGATCGTGTCGGTCTACTTCCTTCCCTGAAGCGGTGCCTTGGAATGAGACTTATTGACTCCGGACTCGGCTCGTGAAGCTTTATACCACCGATGGAACAGCTGCTCATCTATTGATGCCATACGGACACTTCCAATACGTTCCGGCCACACGCCTACGACTTGTCCCCCTGAAACTTTCTTGTCATGAAGCATGGCCTTCCATACCTGAAAGGATGACCACCCAGGTATACGGTCGCTCAGCCCTGCAGACCGCACGAGATCTCGAATTTTTTCAACAACCTCACGGTCACAAATGCCCTGGAAACATGCAAGGTCGGCTTCCTGCACTAATCCAATCCCCACGGCTTCCCCATGGAGAAGTGACTCATATCCACCCAATGCCTCGAGTGCATGCCCGATTGTATGGCCATAATTGAGGATTCTCCTTCGATCAGACTCGCGCTCATCAGCCGTGACCACTTGAGCTTTGATTTCACAGGACCGCTTTACCACCGCGGCGACTATGTCGGGCTGCCGTCTCAACAAACGCGGCATTTCCCGGTGGACATAGGCAAAGAATCCTTCATCAGCGATGATGCCATACTTGATCACTTCCGCAAGGCCCGCGACCCATTCACGCATGGGCAACGTGCGGAGGGACAACGGATCGATCCACACCGCCTTAGGCTGATAGAACGCACCAATGAGATTTTTGCCAAGCCGATGGTCGACTCCCGTCTTGCCACCGACACTCGAATCCGCTTGAGCAACGAGAGTCGTCGGTATCTGGACAAAGGGAATACCACGTTGATAAATCGCTGCCGCAAAGCCTGTCAGATCTCCAACAACACCGCCTCCGAAGGCCACAAGAAGCGAAGATCGCTCGAACCGATGCCGTGCCAAGATATCCAGAATACGCCCGATCGTCTTGAGGGTCTTGGACTGTTCCCCGGGGGCCAGAATAATTGGAACAACTTCAATATCGTCGCGCTTGAGAGTGTCCAACACGTTTCGCATGTAGTGCCGGGCCACATGCCGATCAGTCACAATTCCAACTCTCCCCTTCGCTCCCAGTTTCTTCAGTCTGTCACCAAGTTTTTCCAAGAGGCCAGCCTGGATCAGAATGTCATAGCTTCGCTCGCCTAGGAAAACTGGAACCGTCGATATCGAGGCCATTCAATAACCTTACGGAATAAATGCAAATGGAACTTTATAACGCCCCGGGGGTTCTTCACATGCCGCTGAAATGTCTCAACAATTCTGAAAGGGAGAGAATCGTAGCACAGCTAAGATAAAACTAAAAGGAACGTCTGTCCTCTTCAACCAAGAATTCAATTAGATTGTGGACTCTTCGAGAAGAACTGATGTGGGGTTGAAACGACAAAGCGTGATGATACCGTGTGGGTGTCACCACGCTTTACCCCTGCAGAACGACAGGAAACGAGACTGCTCAGAGCATGCTAGGTTTTGACAATGCTCGGCGTCAAGAAAATGAGCAGCTCTTGTTTGGCGACCGACTCAGATTTGTTCTTGAACAACCAGCCCACCACCGGGATGCGGGAAAGATACGGAACACCCTGAACGTTATTGTTCTGCGTGTCGACAAAGACTCCGCCGATCACCATCGTTTCCCCGTCCCGGACGATGACCTGAGTCGTCGCTTCTCGCCGGTCGATGCTTGGACCGGCTGGATTGCTTCGCGCGCCGACGGCATTCCGAGTCGCCCGTACCCGCATTAGAATTCTCTTTGCTTCTTCCTTTGGATCGCGCGAGGTGATC
>JACPZN010000341.1 GCA_016195505.1 Nitrospirota bacterium
CACATACTGCAGGTCGCCAACAGATCCTCGATCGAAAGTCTAAGTTGCTGCTGAATCGCGATCAGTTCCTCGATGACATCAGGACCGAAGGCTTCCCGCCCGGTCGATTTGGGTGGCCGCTTGGACAGAAAGGGATGCGCAAGCAGCTTGCCCAAGAGTCGTGAATCGACCTGCCCTTTCATGGCCAGTTTTCCATCACGATCCATCAATAGGCGTCCATCGGTTACACGCACCATCAGACTATCCAGCACGATATTGGCCGGCCCCGTATCGAATGCCTGCACCCCGATGAGGTGCCCCCCCTTCGGTACATACGTCACGTTGCTGATGCCCCCGAGATTTACAATCAACCGTGCTTGACGGGCATGTTTCAAGAGCAACGCATGTGCGACAGGTGCCAGTGGAGCCCCTTGACCTCCTGCGGCGACGTCGCGCGAACGGAAATTTGCCACGGTGGTAATTCCTGTTCGCTCGGCAATCACGGCCGGCTCCGCGATTTGGAGAGTTGAACGAATCGCGCCGACACCTGGCGCATGAATGCCATGTGGGAGATGGTGTACGGTTTGTCCATGAGAGCCGATCAACGCCACATTACTCGGCTGGAGGTTCGCTTGCCGAATCACGAGCAGCGCCGCGTTCGCAAACCATTCACCGAGCAGCGCATTAAGGTGACAGACCTCTGCAACTGTCCCAGACACTGATGCGGAGAGAATGCGCTGTTGTAACGAACGTGGATAGGCCAGTGTGTGTGACGCAAGTGTCCGCGCTTTCAGAGCGCGACCTCGCCCGGTAATGTCTACGAGGGCTGCATCGACACCATCACCGGATGTTCCAGACATGAGTCCCACGACGTGCATTCCTTACCCTCCTCCAGTGGTCGTCCAGTTGAGCTGTAGGATCGCTACGCTAATGGAACTATCCGGCGGGGTCAAGCAGGGAAGGCATCGTGACCGAATTCTAACGGGCCGGGGAAAAATATTTTGGCATGCTAGACCTTTGCAGGTCCGTATGTCCGCGGCAAGAGGACACGACGTCCGAGGCGCCGCGCGTGACCGGACACAGTTTGTGTCCCATTGTTGCGGTTTTCGCGATCCCGCTTGGGCGATCAAGCCCAAGCCGTTGCGTTGACAACGAAGGGACCCAATGTTAGCGTCCTCACCCATGCTGAATGTTCAATTGGCGCGCCTCCTCTGGGTGATCCTCATTAGCCACAGTGTGTTCGCCGCCCCTCTGGTCCTCGCTGCCTCTCCTGGGGAACCCCTCAATATCGTGGTTACGATTCCGGTCTTAAAGGACCTGACCGAACAAGTCGGCGGACCTCACGTACGGGTGACCTCGCTACTGAGCGGCTATGAAAACGAACATACGTACTCTCCGAAACCGAGTGATCTCGTCGCGGTTCGGAAAGCCAGGCTGCTGTTTGAAGTCGGTATCGGCCTAGAAATTTGGGTCTCTTCGTTAGTCAAGAATGCCGGCAGCGCATCACTCCGGGTCGTCACTACATCCAAAGGTATCGCCCTGCTTCGCGACAGACGAGAGCATGACGGCGCGCCTCATGGCGCCGAAGAAAATGAGAGAGGGAATCCTCATGTATGGTTGGACCCTGGGAATGCGATGACCATGATGCGGCATATCACGGAAGCGCTCATTCAGGTAGACCCGGCCCATGCGACGGAGTACCGAACCAATCAGGCTTCTTACCTTCGGAAGCTGGACCTACTTCGAGGGGAACTGAGTGAACGGATCACACGCGTGAGCGACAGACGATTTGTTGCTCATCATCCAGCCTGGCCGTACTTTGCAAGACGATTTGGCTTTCAGATCGTTGGGACGATCCAACCGCAATCAGGGAGTGAACCATCGGCGCTCCACCTTCACGAGCTCATTGCGAAGATCAAAAAAGACCGGATCAAAGTCGTGGTTTCGGAAATTCAGCTGAGCCAAAAAACCCCCGAGCTGTTGGCCAAGGAAACCGGCGCGCGCGTAGTGGTGCTTACCACACTCCCTGGAGGCCTCCCTCATACAGACACCTATCTCGACATGCTCCGTTATAATGTGCTCC
>JACPZN010000017.1 GCA_016195505.1 Nitrospirota bacterium
ATCGTCAATGCGCAGTCGTGCCACGGTCAGCACGATAAAGAAACCCAGCAGTCCATACCCCAGGTATGCGTGGTACAAGAGGACATTCTGGATCTGCACGTCGAAGGCGCTCGCCGGCTGCGGCAGTTCCTGTTCGATCCAGCCGACAGTCAGCACATCTTTATCGCCACGACGATGGGTGTGTTTGAAACCAAGAACGGTGGCGAACGTTGGGCCAAGAAGATGGACGGCATGAAGGAAGTATTAATGGTGGTGACGCTGGGCATGGACCCGACCAGCCCCTCCATTCTCTACGCGGGGACGAGTGGCGGCGTGTACAAGTCGATCGATCAGGCGGGCCATTGGGAAAAGGTGAACAACGGCCTGGTGCCGCTGGACATGGTAAAAACGTCGCGGGCGCTGAACGTCACGTCGATTCTGGCCGACCCCTACGAGCACGATACGGTGTATGCTGCGACGCTGGCCGGGCTCTACAAATCGACGGATGCGGCCACGTCGTGGAAGCGGATTGGCGAATCGCTCACCGATCAGATGATCATTGCAATGGTGCTTGATCGGACGCGCAAAGGCGTCGTGTACATTACCGGACGGGATGGTGTGCATCGGAGTGAAGATGGCGGCACGACGTGGAAGTTAATCAATAACGGATTGGCGACCACCAATATCAGGACGATCGCGCAGAGTGCGACGGATCCGAAACTATTCTATACCGGCACGAACGGGAGCGGTCTTTATCGCAGCAAGGACGCGGGAGAGACGTGGGAACCGATGCCGCCGCTCCGCACGAAGGACGCTGGTTAGATCACCGTTTTTTACTGTTTAGCTCGGAGTCTCCGATAGAAGCACCGACTCCCCGGCGTGGAATGGTTGAGGATCCGTCGGGGTTTTGAGATTTGTCGATCCCGAAACCGGTGCTGTTGGGAATCACGGTATCCTGTATGTCCGTTCCCGGTCGATGGGGAAGGTTGCTGTCGTGAATATCGTCGCCGCGTCGCGGACGCAGTGATTCGCCGACGTTGCTATAAGGGGAAACGGAATAGCCGATATCCGCGCCGAAGTTGGGGTTGAGTTTCGTATCTTCAATGTCTCCGCCGATTCTGGAACGCAACGTGGTGTCTTGGATCTCCATCCCCGTCGGTGCCGATGATGGCGGCTTTTTGGCTTTGAACTCTTTCTTGATCGCTTCCTCTTCCTCTTGTATCTGAAGCCTCACCTGACCACTTCTTTCATAGTCTACGTCACCGAGGCCTTTTTGTGCTTCGTTCAACTTCTCTAGACGCTGTTTGAGAGTGAACAGATCTTCCCGGGCGCGCGCCACCGTGCCGACAATTTCACTCAGTGTGAATTGACGAGCGAACGTACCGAGCTTCGGGGCCTGCCCGGGGCCACCTCCTAAGCCGCCACTTCCTGTTCCATCGCCTGGACCGCCGCTTCCTCCACTTCCGACCCCGAATCCGGCCGAATTGAAGATGCCTTTTTGTTGTACGGCTTTGAGGATATGGTTCGCCTCGTCGATCAAGTCAACGATTTCTGCCGGTGCGTCGCTGTCGGTCGAGCAGCACGATACGAACGTCCGATAGCGGTCGGAAAACTTCGAGGCTGCATTCTGCAATTCCACAATTTTTATGGGGTCGCGTTCGGGAAGATCGAAGCCCTGTTGACGCGCGTTCTGCCGAAACGATTCTTCTGCTTGCTGGTCATAGAGAGGCTGACAGCCTGAACCCTTCTTTGTCGAAAGCTGTTGATCAGAAGTCTTGGAAGAGCACCAGTAGACTGGACCGGGTGGGTTGAGAGGATTCTCAGGATTAAAGTCCTTGGCCCCAGTCTCTTCAAAACTGAAGAAGAGCAGGAACAGGGTGACAAATGAGATAAGAGTGAATAAGTGCAGTGATGTCGAGCGCCGCACGTGCATAATAAAAGCATTCTCTATCTCAAATCATCAGAAGTCAACGAAACTAGAAGAGTTGGAAGGTGTGAAAGCCGCCGCGCCCAGAAATATAGGAGGCCTGATTTCATGCGGGCGCTGAAAATATCATAAAGAATGAGCGCCTGGGAGGCTGCGTCTTGGTACTTCCCTGCCTCCGCATTTAAGACTTTCTAAGTCCATGAAATTCCTATTGACAAGTAAATTTGCCGGAGTATACTGCGCTCCCTGTGTGGGTAAAAGTGGTAACTAGTGGGTGAAAGTATTGTTTCTAAATCAAGGCATGTTCCTGTATTAGGAAAAGAAGTCTGTTTTTGGCTTATTTCTCAACGGCCAATGACCCTCCTGGATTGTACGGTGGGATATGGTGGGCATGCAGAATTGCTCTTGGAATCATGCATGGCAGGCACAACGCTTATTGGCTTAGATCGAGACTCTAGAGCGATTGATTTCTGTCGGCAGCGGTTGATTCGATTTGGAGAGCAGATTGTGCTGCAGAGAGGGAATCATCGGGACTTGAAGCAGTATCTCGCTGAGGCAGGCGTCTCCGCGGTGGACGGGGTGCTGTTCGATTTCGGTGTTTCATCTCCGCAGCTGGACGATCCTGCACGAGGATTCAGCTTTCAGCAAGAGGGTCCGCTCGATATGCGCATGGATCAAACGTCCGGTCTGACAGCGACTGAACTGGTGAACCGAAGCCCAGAAGATCGGCTCGCGGACATTATTTTTCAGTATGGGGAAGAGCGGTATTCGCGACGAATTGCGCGCGCGATCGTGCGAGAGAGAGAACGCCGCCCGATCGAAACGACAGGTGCGCTCACTTCCGTCATTGCCGGGTCGGTGCCATCGTCGTATCGGCATGGACGGATCCATTGTGCGACCAGGACATTCCAGGCGCTTCGCATGGCCGTGAATCTAGAGCTTGAAAGTTTGGAGCCGTCGCTTCGGAATGCCGTCGATGTGTTGGCCCCAGGCGGAAGAATCTGCGCGATCTCTTTTCACTCCCTCGAAGATCGTATCGTGAAACATACGTTCCGATCTCTCGCGCAGGGGTCTGAAGCGAGTCTTTCTCTCCTCACCAAGAAGCCCGTTCTTCCCACTGAAGAGGAGTGTCGAGTGAATCCAAGGGCGCGGAGCGCCAAATTGCGGGTAGTCGAACGTCTGCCGGCGAGGATGGCCTGATGAGAATGCTCGCTGTCTTTGTAGGGCTGTGCCTGGTGTTCCTGTTTGTGTGGGAACGAGTGGACATCGTTCGAGTAGGGTATCAGATCGAACGGCTGAAGCATGACAAGGTGCTGCTGGAACGTGAGCGGGACGAGCTTCGTGTCAAATTCTCCGCGCTCAGCGCCCCGGACCGGATCGCTAAAGTGGCTTCAGAAAAACTCGGCATGGCCCTTCCGCAGCAGGGGCAGGTGATTATGGTTCAATCGCGACCTGAAGGCGCGCCGTCCCCTCACACTGCCCCGGTTGAGGTGCGAATCGCGAAAAATGATCTTTCTGGTGGGAGGAGATAGTGGCTGGCCCTCTCTCACGCGGTCGTCGGTACGTCGTGTTGTTGCTGCTGCTGAGCGGTTTTGGGGCGATTCTGTTCCGGCTGGTCACGCTGCAAGTTCTGCAGGCGGCTGAACTCACGGTCAAAGCGGACCGGCAGCACCAGAAGACCGTATCGCTCGAGGGTGCGCGCGGCACGATTGTCGACCGCCGTGGAAAAATGCTTGCGATGAACATGGAAGTGCCGTCCGTCTTTGGAGTCCCGACCGCACTCGACAGTCCCGCCAAGACCGCACGGTATCTGTCACCCCTCCTACATGTGCGGACTGACGAGCTGGAGCGGAAGCTTCGGCAAGATCGTGGGTTCGTGTGGCTGGCGAGAAAATTGGATCCTGACCAGGGGCGCCGGCTTGAGCACATGTCGATGGATGGGATCGGAGTTGTCATGGAAGGGCGGCGGTTTTATCCCAAGGGGCCGCTCCTCTCTCACGTCTTGGGATTTGCGGGAATGGATGGCGAGGGCTTGGAAGGGGTTGAGCGTCGCTATGAATCTCACTTGCATGGCGAGAAGCGGGTGATTGTTCTGCAGCGCGATGCCTTGGGGCGTACCGTGTTCCCCAAGGGACTGACAGAGCAGAGCCCCGCGCCAGGTCATAGCCTCGCACTCACGATCGACGAGGTGATTCAGTACGTGACAGAAAAGGAACTGGAAGATGCTGTCACTCGTACGCACGCCAAGTCGGGAACGATGATCGTGTTAGATCCGCAAACCGGGGCCCTGTTGGCATTGGCCATCAGTCCCCGATTCGACCCTAACGCCGTTTCCGCCTTGGGGCCCGATCGCTGGAGAAACCGGGCACTTACGGACGCCTATGAACCCGGATCTACCATGAAAGCGATTATGGCTGCTGCGGCCATCGAAGAACGAGTGATGAGGCCGAATACAATGGTGTTTGGAGAAAATGGTCGTATGACCATTGCCAACACGGTGATCCATGATCACGAAAAGCTCGGGTGGATCTCGTTTGCGCAGGTGATTCAGAAGTCGAGCAACATTGGGGCGGCGAAGACCGGCATGGCTCTGGGCGATCAACGACTCTACCGGTATCTCCAAGCCTTCGGCTTTGGGCAGCGAACGGACATTGACCTGCCCGGAGAAGCCGGGGGATTGGTCAAAAATCCACGAGACTGGGGCCGCCGATCCGTCGCCTCGATCTCGATGGGCCAGGAAATCGGTGTGACGCCGATTCAAATGGTGTCGGCCATTGCCGCCATCGCAAATGGGGGCGTGTTGATGAAGCCCTATGTCGTTTCAGAAATACGAGATGCTCATGGACGCGTGCTGAAACAGATGCTTCCTCAAGTGAAGCGACGGATCGTCTCTCCGGAGACCGCCCGCAACGTGACCGCGATTCTTGAAGGCGTCGTCACTGACGGTACAGGCGGGAAAGCCGCGATCTCCGGATTCCGGGTTGCTGGGAAAACCGGGACGGCCCAAAAGATCGACCCGCGTACCGGGGCCTATTCAGCGTCCCAGTTTGTCAGTTCTTTCGTGGGCTATGTCCCGGCGGACAATCCGCGGCTGGCCATGATCGTTGTGATTGACGAACCGGATGGCGAAGCCTGGGGTGGGACCGTGGCTGCGCCCGTGTTCAATCGTGTCGGTCAACAGGTGTTGAACTACTTGGGCGTGTCATCGAATGAACCGGTCAAGCTCGCGATGGTCTCGAAAAGACCGTGATGGCGTTGGTGTGAGATGGCGATGATGTTTGCGACGATGCTTCAAGCGTTTCAGGGACAGGTGGGGATTCTTCAGAGCCATGGAAATCCCGATGTACTGGTGAGCGCGATCACCGACGATTCTCGAGCTGTTCATGCTGGGAGCCTCTTTGTGGCTGTTAAGGGTGAGCAAGTGGATGGGCACCACTTTATCCCTGCAGCGATGAAGGCCGGAATGGCCGCATTGGTCACACAACAACCGGCAGCGGACCTGTCGATTCCTTGCGTGCGGGTGACGGATTCTCGGAAGGCCCTCGGTCTTCTTGGAAGCCGCTTCTATGGAGAGCCGTCATCGCAGATTCGAATGATCGGCGTGACCGGAACGAATGGGAAAACCACCACGACGTATGTGTGCAAAGCGTTGTTGGAGGGGTTGGGCCGGCAAGTCGGATTGATCGGGACCGTGGCTTATCAGATCGGCAAGGAAACGATTCCCGCCGCTCATACGACTCCGGGCGCCCTCGAGCTGCAACAGCTGCTCGCAAAGATGGTCGCCGGCGGATGCACGACGGCCGTGATGGAGGTTTCCTCCCATGCCCTCGCACAGGATCGCACCAGCGGATGCGAATATGACGTCGCTGTGTTTTCCAATCTGACACAGGACCATCTCGATTTTCATAAGACGATGGACGAGTACTTTCAGGCGAAGTTGCGGCTTTTCACCGGATTGACCGGAACGCATAAGCCGAACAAGCGCGCGATTGTAAACGCGGATGATCCCAGTGGAAGACGCATCAAGCAACTTTGTCCGGCGCCGGTCTGGACCTACGCATTGAGGGCTAAGGCGGATCTGCGTGCCGAAGACGTGCGTCTCTCCCTTGAAGGATCGAGCTTTACCGTGGCCACGCCGGCCGGATCCTTTCCAATCGAGAGCCATCTGGTGGGCGAGCACAACGTCTACAACCTGTTAGCCGCAATCGGGGTTGCGCTTCATGAAGGGGCGACGCCAGATCAGGTTCGTCAAGCGGTCACGCAGGTGATCAACGTGCCAGGCCGGTTTGAGCGCGTCATGGCGGGACAGCGGTTCACAGTCGTTGTTGATTATGCCCACACCGAAGATGCGTTGATTCGATTGTTGACAGCGGCGCAGGCGATCAAAACAGGGCGGATCATCACGGTGTTTGGGTGCGGAGGGGATCGCGACCGGGGGAAGAGACCGAAGATGGGTGGAGCGGCTGTGCGGTACAGCGACATCGTCATTTTGACGTCGGACAACCCTCGGACCGAGGATCCTCTATCGATTCTTCAAGAGGTCGAGGTCGGTGTGACGGATGCGTTGTTGCAACGCCCGCATGTGCAATACCAGAAAGTGCCGGATCGGCGGGAGGCTATCGGGGTTGCGGTGCGAGAAGCCCGCAACGACGACATGGTCTTGATCGCCGGCAAGGGGCACGAAGATTACCAGATCATCGGCACAAAGAAGTTTCATTTCGACGATCGCGAAGTGGCGCGTGAAGCAATTGAACAACTCAGAACCTGCGCGTAACCATGGCAACGACGCCTCGGCGCAGGTAAGGATCCCGATGCCTCTGTTTACCGTCGAAGAACTGAGGGAAGTCATCAGCACCAAAGTCTTGGCTGGTGAGGAGCCCGGTTGGACGAAGCAGCGGATCCGGCAAATCAGTCTCGATAGCCGATCGCTTCGTCCCGGCGATCTCTTCCTCGCCATGCAGGGAGATCGCTTCGACGGACACGATTTTGTCGCCACCGCGTTGTCGCGTGGGGCGGTGGGAGCGATCGTGCGGGATTCCTATGATGTCGGTTCGCTCCCCTTGAAGTTCGGCTCGAAACGGACGAGGCCGTTTATCCTCGGCGTCCGCGATCCGCTCTTTGCGTACCAACAGCTTGCGACGCATCATCGAAGCCGGTTTGACATTCCTGTTGTGGCGGTGACGGGAAGCAACGGCAAGACGACCACGAAGGAAATGGTCGCCAGTGTGATGGCGCATCGGTGGAAGATACTGAAGACCGAAGGGAACTTGAACAACCGGATCGGAGTGCCACAGACGTTGTTCCGCCTCAACGGGCGACACGAAGGGGCGGTCATCGAGATGGGAGTCGACAACATCGGTCAGACCACCAGGCTTTGCGAAATGGCCCGGCCCACGATCGGGATCATCACGAACATCGGCCCAGATCATTTGGAGTTCTTCGGGAGCATGGAAGGATCCGCCCAGGCCAAAGCGGAGCTGCTTGATCTGCTTCCTCTAGACGGCACAGCGGTGCTGAATGCCGACGATCCCTACTGTGACTACCTCGCGGCGAGAGCCAGATGCCGCGTGGTGTCGTTTGGTTTTTCCTCGAAGGCCGATGTGCGTGCCATGGATGTGAAGCCCGATGGACGCAATGGGACGATTTTTCGTCTCCTGCTTCCCGGGAAGGTGCGCCACACCATCGTTCATATTCGCGTGCAAGGAGGCCACAACGTCACCAACGCCTTGGCTGCAGGGGCGGTCGGAACCGTGCTTGGACTGCCCGGAGCGGTCATTGCTCAAGGGCTTTCCCGCTTCCGACCTGCTGCGATGCGATCGCAAGTCTTGGTGAGTCACGGGGTCAAGATCATCAACGACTGTTACAACGCGAACCCGGCGTCGATGAAAGCGGCGGTGCAATTGCTGGCGCAAACAAGATCGGACCGAAAGAAAATCGCCGTGCTCGGCGACATGTTGGAGCTCGGTCCTGGCGCCGTCCGGATGCATGAGGAAGTCGGCGCATTCATAGCGCATCAAGGCATCGATCAGCTCATCGCGTGCGGCGTGTTAGGACGGAGTCTGGCGGAAGGGGCCAAGCGAGCAGGGCTCGATCGAACCAGCATTCTGGAAGTGCCCGATGCGAACGCAGCCGCCGCTGCCATGAAGACCATCGTGAAGCAGGGCGATGTCGTATTGGTGAAGGCGTCGCGCGGTATGAAGCTGGAGCAGGTGGTTCACGCACTCCAAGGGACGAGACGTATAGCGAAGAAGGCCTCGTAAGGAGAATGTCGACGGTCTCAGCGCACGGGCAGCTGAGCGGAAGATGCATCCATCAGACTATGCTGTATAACTGGCTCTATCCGCTCCACACGGAATTCTCCTTCCTGAACGTCTTTCGTTACCAGAGCTTTCGCATCATTTACGCCGCCGTCACCGCGTTTCTGATCGCATTCGTTCTGGCGCCGTCCGTGATTCGAAAGCTCCAAGAAATCAAGCTGGGCCAGCAGGTCCGTGATGACGGTCCAAAACGGCATTTAGCGAAGAGCGGAACGCCGACGATGGGTGGAATCCTGATCATTTTTGCCGTCACATTGTCGACGCTGCTCTGGGCTGATATCTCGCGGCCCTTCATTTGGCTGGTTCTCGCCGCCACGATAGGCTTCTGCGCGATCGGGTTTACGGACGACTATCTGAAATTCGTCAAGGCGCAGTCGAAGGGGCTGTCGGTGTCGCAGAAGTTTACCGCTCAAGTAGGCGTGGCGCTGGTCATTGCGCTCATCCTGTATTCCCTGCCCGGCTACAGCACCAAGCTAAGCGTGCCGTTCTTCAAGAATTTCATGCCGGATCTTGGATGGTTTTATGTCGTTTTTGCTGTTCTCGTGATCGTCGGCAGTTCCAATGCCGTCAACCTCACTGATGGCATCGATGGGCTTGCAGTCGGACCGGTCATGATCGCTGCCCTGGCTTACACGGATCGATGGAGCGGGAGAGTTGGCGGTATTCACGGCAGCGATTCTGGGATCGAGTCTTGGATTTCTCTGGTTCAACACCTATCCGGCTTCCGTGTTCATGGGAGACGTGGGCTCCCTTCCGCTCGGCGCGGCACTTGGTACTGTCGCGGTCATCAGCAAACATGAGTTGTTGTTACTCATGGTCGGTGGCGTATTCGTGATCGAGGCCGTGTCGGTCATTTTTCAGGTGGTGTCGTTCAAGTCGAGAGGCAAGCGGATCTTCTTGATGGCTCCGATTCACCACCACTTTGAAATGAAGGGTTGGGAGGAGCCCAAAGTGGTCGTCCGTCTGTGGATCATCGCCATTCTCTTGGCCTTGCTGAGTCTGAGCACGCTGAAGTTGCGGTGATGGAATGGTGAGCGAAGACATCATGGAATTGTCGGGGACAAAGGTGACGGTTGTTGGACTCGCACGAAGCGGCGTCGCTGCCGCCCGCTTGCTGCAGGAAGCCGGTGCACTGGTGACAGTGGCCGATAGGAAAGACCGAGCGGAACTGAGCGCGGTGCTCGCACATTTGGACCAGTCGAAGATCGGCGTGATTCTGGGCAGCAGCTATGAATCAGCACTCGAGACGGCCGACCTCGTGGTCATCAGTCCGGGAGTCCCCTATCGCCTGGAAGCGCTTGAGCGTGTCCGCCGCCGAGGTGTGAAGGTCGTCAGCGAGCTCGAATTGGCCTCTCGATTTCTCTCTGCTCCGATCCTGGCCCTCACCGGCACCAATGGGAAGAGTACCACGGTGACGTTGATTGGGAAGATGTTGCAGCAAAGCGGGAAGCGCGTGTTTGTCGGCGGAAATCTGGGCACGGCGCTCAGTGAAGCGGCCAGCAAGTCTCTACAGGCACCCAAGTTGGGACTGCCCAGTCCATACGACTTCTTGGTGGTAGAAGTGTCCAGCTTTCAGCTGGAAACCGTGGAACAGTTTCATCCGTGGATTGCAGCGATTCTCAATGTCACGGTCGATCATCAGGATCGCTATGACTCGGTCGATGAGTACGTCGCAGCCAAAAACCGGATCTTTGAGAATCAAGGCCCATCCGATTACGCGCTTTTCAACCTGGACGATAAACGAGTGGCCGCGCTGCGCCGGAGTGCAAAGGCTCGCGTGATCCGTCAGGTACTCAAAGAGTTTCCCGGGCTGGAACATGCGCTGGAAGTCGTTCGGGAGCGGCGGGGTGTGCGATTCGTCAACGATTCCAAGGGGACCAACGTGGATGCGACGCTCAAAGCGTTGGAGAGTATCGGCCAACCGATCTGGCTCATCGCCGGTGGACGGGATAAGGGCGGAGATTTCTCCCGGCTGGCTCCTGCCATTCACCAACGGGTGAAGCGGCTGATTCTGATCGGCGAGTCCGCACCGCTGATTGCAAACGCGGTGCAAGGGTATCAGGCAATCGATCGAGCCGGTACGCTCCGAGAGGCAGTGGAACTTGCCGCTGCGGGCGCGGTGGCGGGCGAGGTGGT
>JACPZN010000354.1 GCA_016195505.1 Nitrospirota bacterium
CGCGGCCAGGCGTGCGTCGAGCCACAGCAGCACGGGGCGCACCTTGGGATCCAGGTCACGAAGCCGCTGGACAAGCTGGACGGCAAACGCCGTGGCCAAGGGTCTCTTCTCATAGCGACGGAGAGCAGTGACCGGAGACTCAGAAGCCAAGGCCCCGCTCCCGAGCAGGCGATCCGCCAGTTCGTCGGCTTCCAGCCGGGCAGCGCGGCTATGAACCATCCGCTCGGTCAGCCTGCGAAGGTTCTCCACCAGCACGACACGTAGCGAGATGGCCACCGCCCACAATTCACCGATCGTCAGCGGTTGCACGCGCTGATACGCCACCACAAAGCGGCGGAGCATGTCGGGGTCGAAACGACTGTCCGTGTGCGCGACGAATGCCCAGGCGACTCCGAACACCCGCGGATAATTCTGTAAATGGCCGGAGGCAAGTTTGGGCAATTGCCTGTAATACCCAGGAGGAAGATCGTCGAGGATCTCGCGAAGTTGTTCGTCGACAATATGAAAATTGTCGACCAGCCATTCGGCCGCCGGGGTAATCGCTTTCTCATCGCGAATCGCACGGGCGATAGTCCGATAGGACTCCACCAATACCCGCCCGTTCTCCACGACCCGTAACGTGAGTAACCGGCCCTGCCGTGCATCGCCGGTGACGGTCTGTGCGACCGCTAGACTTTCAGCATGCTGTTCGAGCCGCTCGACGCCGAAGAGCTCGGCACGAATCGGCTCTTCCAGCTCAGAACTCAGGGTCACAGGTGAAGAAAGCGTATCCATGGGCTTCCCGATCGAGTCTGGCTTTGTCAGGCGAAATCAGTTGCAGAAGCATACCAGCACCCCGAACGAATGCGGCAGCGAGGAATTGTTCGTTCGGCCATTACACAGTCTCGGCATACAGAAGAATTTCGATGCGACGATTCATTTGCCGACCTTCTTCAGTCTCATTGCTGGCGATCGGTCTGATGTCCCCATACCATTCGATGACAACGCTCTGAGAACCCAATCCGTTCTCGTTCAGAACATGTACCGTTTGAGTCGCACGTGCTTTGCATAAGGCCAACTTCTCGAAATACTTGTTGGAATGGTCGGAAGCCAAGTCCCTGTCAGCGTGCCCAACGACTCTGATTTCCTTGAGAAGCGCCGCTTTGAAAAGAGTTGCCATCTGCTTCAGCACTTCGATACCATCCGGCTTGATTTCATGACTCCCAGCATCGAACAGCAGCCGTTCGGTGATCACGACTGTAAGATGATCGCTGGTCTGTTGCATCCTGATGTCACCATCGAGTAATTCCGTTCGAAGCACTTGCTCCAACTGTTTCTGCACCTGCCTCAGGCGTTGTTGCGTTCTATCCGCACATCCTCCTAGCAACAGAGCCAGGCTGATCAGAACACTCACAAGGCCGCTCACTGTCTTCATGATCTCTCCTACACGCCTACTTGCTTCAAAGACTTGTCATTGAGACAACCTGCACCGACCTATCCATGACGAGAACCGGACACGTCCCACTATACAGTGATTCTCACAGGACTGATCCGATCAATCGTCGCCTTGCTACGCCCGTCAGGTCTCCAACAATCAGCAACGCAACGTCGCCGACCAGCGTTCGACAAAGGGTGGAAGCGGTATGATCTCTTTACTTATCAACTGTGGCTTAGAGCGGGCCGAGCTCAATCATCTCTTCGCAGGTCGTGTAGGTGATGCCTTGGGAGGCGAACGTCACGACGCCCCGCATGATGAGCGCGATGCCGAGATCATTTGGCGCAGTGGCCACACAAGCTGCTTTTTGCGCGACTCCAGCCCCGGCCCTCCGAAAAGAGCCGCCGTGCAAGGGCTCGAACGGTCGTAACCGGTCGCTCAGTGCGCCGGACGGCCGAGCCGACCAGTTAGGGCGAGGATGACCAGGACCAGGAGGATTAAGCCCACACTGGGACCATATCCCCGGTGGACACGGTGCGGCTCTAAGGAGGCAGTGCGTCAATGAGCGGCAGAACCAGTACGCCGATCACCAAATGGAGAGGCTTAGCTACGCGTTTACAGAATAACACTCTCGCGCCAACACTCTGGTCGTACCGAAAGGTGTTCGCCATGCGCAAGGGTCCGCTCACATAGCTTGTATCTCCTCCCCTTTCTGAGAAGAGGCCGACATATTGTCGACACTCTCTTCCAACCCGCCGCCTCCGCTGACGCAACGGAGGGTGTCACGTTATCGATTGCGGTTCAGGGAATAGGATCCGCCCGACGACAAAATGGGGGCGTGCAGACTGTCCACATTCTGCTGCATTTCCCTCAGTGCATGGCCGATCTGCTTAACCGAGCAGTGGCGCAGGGCATGGATACTCTCCCCCATCCACAGCCGAAGTCCCTTTTGGGACGGTGAATTGAGCGTCAGCACATAGGTCCGTGGTGTGTTCTTCATGATGTCCTCCGTTATGGTTGTGGCCACCGCCCGGACGTCAAGCGCAGATAAAACGGCGGGCCATGTTCAGTTTCCTACTCAAGCCGCTCGAAACACTGCGAGCAGATCACTCAAGGCCATGGTCTTGTGTTTCAACACAACCCGTTCCGCTTTCAGTTCGTCCAGGGCGACCGCCTTCTCGGCTCCATCCGTGAGGCAGGCCGCGACAAGCGAACGCACCCGATTGCACTCCTGCTCGACCTTTCGCTTGACCACCTGATTCACCGACAGCATGTCCAGCGCCCTGGCTTTGGTCGAGGCGAGATGCGACTGTAATTCGGCCTCCGGATAGCTGATCCGTGCGGCTTCACTCAGACAGCGATCCATGCTTTGTGCCAGGAAGAGGTACAGCCTAGACAGCGTATCCGTGATATCGATGTGACTCTGAACTGTGGCTTGGGCATTCATCTCTCATTCTCCTTTTAGTTGCAGACGCAATTACGTCCCGACGGTCACTTCCATATTCTGAGGTGTCCGGCTGCCTGGCCGCGGCACGGTTTCCAGGGAAAGACTCGGCTCCGACGACCCCTGCATCGACACCCTCAATTCCTGGATGGCCCTTGCGACATCCTGCTCCGTCGATCCAAACCGGTCTCCCATCACCTTGATAGCCTGCTTGATGGCGGTCGTCATCTTCACGATGTGCTCTTCTGGCGTCATGAAACATCTCTCGCGTGTGAATCTGCGTGGCGAATCTGATCGGTCATGATTCCCGGACATTGCGTCCCGCGACCAAGTGGATCACCAGCAACACGATCCCGATCATAAACAGGATCCAGGAAATCTTGGTCGCGACCTCGGCCACTCCAGCCAAGTTCAAAGCCCCGGCAATCAATCCGACGAATAAGAACATCACTCCGTAGTACAACATGTTGAACTCCTTTCCAGAGTTGCGGACGCTTTTAGCAACGTCCTCTGCATTTCCGCGCGCCAGTCCTGACCTCAGGTAACCGAACGGCTTCCGCCCTGGCGGGCATAACCAACAATCTCGAATCGCGGGAAACAATCCCAGCCTGGGGGCAACTCTCTGGCGTTGAAGCGGCGGAGACTGGGGAATCGATCGCGCTCGGAGAGGAGCAGGAAGCGCAAGGGATGGGACAGTCAGCGTAACTGGAACGTCAGGGAGGAGGACCCTCGATCGCGATTCCCCCCTCACTAACATTAAAATTTACTCGTCTTAACTAGATATTGTCAAGTATTATCTTGCAATGCCCTCTGGTTGCCTATAGCATTAACTACTTTCTGTTAACCATGTACAAGGAGATTGCTCGTGCCCATTGCACTGCTCATCAGGCATCGGTTGAAAGAATTGGGACTAGGACAGCGGGATCTCGCCCGTGCGGCCCACGTGACGGAATCGTATATTTCACAGTTGCTGACCCAGAAAAAACTTCCGCCGGCGCCGAACCGGACCGACATGTACGACAAGATCGGACGAGCACTGAAATTGCCGCAGGGACAGCTCGCCAAGCTCGCCGATCAGCAGCGCCGCGAAGAGCTCAGGAAACGGTTGGGAGACCAGCCGAGTCCCTTACTGCACGATGTGCGGGAATTGATTCACCGCAAATGCCATCCCGGCAAGAACCGGCAAATCCGGATCATTTTTGAAAAACAGCCGTTCGGGGAGCTTGAACGGTTCGTCACGCAAAAACTTCTCACCGTCGCGAAGGGTGTCGCCAGGCAGGAGCTCGATAACCCTGCATGGCTGCGCAAGGTGGCGCGACTCAGCAGGAAGAGCTATCCCCAGATGCGGGTCACCGTCCTGAAGTTTTTGGACACCACGATCTTCGACCTCTCGAACGAGAACTGCATCGTATTCCTCAATCCCTTGATTGAATCCTGGGATATCGATCTCGGTACCTTTTGCATTGAGATTGTACTCAACCGCAGGATCGCCCCGGGACACCAGAAGAAATTTGAATTTGTCGAGAAAGGCCCGGGAGGCGTGGTTCAAGGAGAGCCGGGATTGAGAGAATTTCTTCAAGATTCGTCACTCAGCGGGGACGCGACCGAAGAGGAACTCGCCTTTCTGCGCGCGCTCACATTCGAGAACAGACGGCCGACGCCGCTCTATTATTACCGCGAGCTCCAGAGCCTCAGAGACCCGCTGCATTTTCAAACCACTAACAAGAGACCTTCAGCATGATGACAAACCGTATCGACACCTTGCTTATCGCTTATCTTGTCAGCATGTATGTCAGAAGGAGCGCAATCACCCACCCTATCAAATACATTCCCAGGTAGAGTTCCGGTCCGATATCACGCCAAATGTGCATGGCTTCCTCCTGATGTCCGAACACCAAACCCTTAGGCACTGAACGAACTGCCGCACCCACACGTGGTCTTCGCTTGCGGATTCTTCATCACAAAACCTGACCCCTGCATGCTGTCCACATAATCCACTTCCGTACCGACCAGCAACGGGGCGCTCTGCGAATCCATGATGACCTTCATCACACCGTGTTCAATGATCGTATCATCCTCTCCCGTCGAGGACTCCAGCGACATGCCGTATTGATAGCCATGGCATCCGCCGCCTTTCACATACACTCGGAGACCGATGGTCTCCTTCTCCTCTTGCATCAGCTCGCGGATCTTCTCCTCAGCCTTCATCGTGATCATCGTCTCTCCCTCCCGTATGAGCGCACGTTGTGGGTGCTACTTTTCCGGACCGCTGTAGGGGGCAAACATCTCTTCGACGATATCCTGCCCCTCTTTTGAGAGCGCAAATGTCGCAAAGGCCTCCGCCTTCGGAGCCGACTCCTTCTTTCGGAGCAGCATCACCGGCCTGCGCAGTCGATACCGCCCGTCTTTGACGGTCTGCCTGGCCGGCTCGACCCCATCAATGATCAACAGCGCCACGCCGACGCCATACGTGACCGCGTCGAGGGCCACCCCCAACGAGGCATAGGTCACCGCCGACCCACTGCCGGCCACGCTGCTGATCGCTCGCTGGTCGGACCGCCTCACCTGTGCGGAGGCAGGGATCTTCCCGGTGATCCCCAAGACCGTTTCGAATGTTCCGCGAATATGCTGATTCGGAGGACGGTCGATGAGCTCGATCCGATTATCTGTTCCACCCAGATCCGTCCATCGCGTCACCCTGCCTGAAAACATCGCCGCAACCTGTTGAGAGGTGACCTCTTTGACCGGATTCGTAAAATCCACCACGACGGCGATCCCATCCCATGCAATGGGAATCGCGACAAGGCTCGGATCCGCCTGTCCTGCCACGGCAAAATCCGCTTCGCCTGATGTGACCATCGCGATGGGATGGAAGGAGGGGTCCCAACGGATCTCGACCACCGCTCCTAAGTGACTCTTCTCAAACGCACGAGTCAGTTGTTCGACCACGCGAAGTTCAGGACCATTACCGGCAATGGTGATCGCCCCGGATAGGGCCCCTGATGCTGAGAACAAGACACCGGCCAGCGTCAGTGATATGCACAGCGCGGCCGATCCACAAATACCCCGCAGTCGTTTCCCTCTGCGCAGCGTCTCATTTTGCCATACTAATTTCATCTCTCTCCTCCACGCCGGCTATCTCCTCAATGAAGCAGCCCTCGCAATGGCATCAACAATCGCAAGTATCACGACTCCCACCAGAAGGCCCGCAGGCCAGATCGTGTCCCAGTTCCTCACGCTCATCCCCTTCCTCTCGCCCCAACGCCCATCCACTTCTCGTCACTCCCACGACACCGCAATTCACCTAGGCTCTTCCTTTCCCAAGCCTGGCAGCAGGGGATCCAGGAACACGCGTCCGGCTCCGAACCGGCGGAACGTGACTCACGCGATTGGCCTCGATCCCAGGATCCGTCGTTGCACCACAGAGCAGACAGTGCCATCCAGACACTGAGTGCCGACTCGACAGGTCCCTCATGTGGACCGCAATCATGAGGCCCTTGCAGCGCAGACATTGCATTACATCCTCCTAAGGTCTCGCTCTACAACACCCTTCTCAAGGCCTCCGTTCATATGAGGGGCGCATAGATGGAATTGGAGGACCTTCGATGAAACCAATGCCACCACGCCTCTGCGATGACAGTCCACAGCCTGATCATGCCAGGCCTCCTTCCACTGAACGTTCCAGGAGGATCAAGATGCGTCGGGAACAAGTGAGACATGTGGATGCAAAACAACAGCGGAGGCCGGGGAATCAGACGCGCGGGAAAGACGGGGAGCGCGAGAGATGGGACAGTCGGCGTAACTGAATACGTGATACCAGCTCGCATCACCCTACAGACCGCCATTCCTCGTGTCAATGGCCGCAGGGGCACATGCTTGGTAAAGACATGATTTGGCAGAAGAAAATATTTTCAGCCTAACAGCCGCACAAAACTATCCCCATCGTTTCGTGAATCAGTGCGCGAACAGACGATGCACATCTCCGTGCCGAAGGAGTCTAGAGCAGTCCATCGAGCGGGAGACTAGCAACCTTTGGGCGGGTGGTTCGGAGAGGCGATGTTGAAGACCGCCAGATTCGGGTGCTGGAACTCCAGCCGTCTCTCGCGTTTCGGAAATGTACGATCCCCAATCGCCAACAGCTGCTGCTTATTGAGGAGCAAGTCGCGCTTGTCATACACCGTCCACTCGTATTCTCGCGTCATCGCAAGGGCATCGACCGGACAGGCTTGGACGCACAGACCACAAAACAAACAACGCGTCATGTCCATGGAATACTCCCGTGCGTATCGCCTAGTTGGTTCGGCCGGTACTTCGGCGCTCACGACTGCAATGACACGCTAGGGACAGGCGGCCTCACAGAGATCGCACCCGACGCACTTCTCAGTCCCATGGTCATAGCGCAGCAATGCCAACATGCCGCGATAGTTGTCCGGGAGAACCCGCTTCTCGTGTGGATACTGAAGGGTGACCGGCTTGTAGTGGATGAGATGGCTCAGGGTCGACTTCATTCCCACGGCGATCTCATAGGAGGTGATCAGCCTGACCCAGGCCTTGAGTCCACTATAGTGCCCTGTAAGCCTCTCACTCAGTCTCATGCGCATTCTTTCTTGAACCTGATGCACTGTCCATCGCTCTACCGCGTACACGGCTCTGCTCCATCGCCCTTGCGATCAGCAGTTAAGAGCTATGAGCCTCTCCAATTCTTTTAATCATGGCCGGTGGAGCGACCCGACGTGCGAAATAGACCGCGACAACCAAGGCCACGATGACCAGCACATTCGCCCCAAGATCCAGGAGATATGGGTTGAACATGTGATCGCTCAGCTCTTCCATGTAGGAAATTTGGGCTCCCGTCGTGAGGATGCGCCTGGTCGATGCAATCACGCAGATGTACAAGAACGGTTCCAAGGTAATCACCTTGGTCTTGAGAAAATTGATGATGGTACGAAACAGCTCCAACAAGATGATGACAACAAGAGGTCATGCACCAGCGCAAGGACTGCGGGAACCGCCTGCGACCCCCGAGATGACGAAGGCATACCAGGCATGCACAAAGACCACCATACTGATCACCAGGAAACTCAATCCGGTCGTGATGTAACCCAACCTGTCGAGAGTTTCCATCATACCGATCGTCCTCCCGCTCGTGGCACGATCAAAGAGCGACCACCGGCTGGTCGATCTTTGCGCAATGGCTGCAACGGCCTTCTCCATCATTCATTTCACCTTATGCATTACTCGCGTCTCATCATCACCTTATGTGTACCGCTACGCTGCCAGGGACAATTACATCCCCCTGACATGCTCTTGCGCTGGCTACTGGAAGACGGCCAGATTAAGAGTTCAACGCCGTGTATCTTCTTGCTCCTCCGGAAGCGACGCCCAGATGGCCACACTCCACACAAACACCATAAGCCCAAGCATGCTGTATATCTGATACATCTTACTCACCCCGCTTTCGATGACGCTTAGAGTTTGCTCGATCGCCTCTGCCTATCATCCCCTCAGTCCCCTCAACGCCGGCAGTCCCGGAGAGCGACTGCTGGCTCTCATGAGGGTCTCCACGACAGGCACTCAGAACTTCGGCGCCCACTGGAGCGATTTCCTAGTCCCCTCTTCACCTGCACAGCTTTGTTCAGCCAACATGCGCTGGCCGACGCTGGCGATCTCTGGAATTCTGGCTAAACAGGCCTTGAAGGTGTCCTCCACTGCACCTGATGCTATTGCGCCAAACTCTCCTATCGGAACCAGAACCATGGCTCCTTCCACGAGCGGATCTGCCGCTTGAACAGGTTGAGTTGACAGTGCCGTCAGTACCGCCAACAGCACCAGCGTCGAGACCACGGCTGCACGTTTTATGATGATCGGGATTCTCATCGTGACTACCTCCTCATATCTGTTGGGGCCCCAAGATCGCGCACCCCAGGGCGGACCCACTCGATGGAGCGCATGTGAACCGTTACGTCGCATTGCCCCTGCATAGGCACAGAAGACACGAACATCGCGGAATTCGGCATGCGCATCTTGCACCGAGTGATTCGATGAAACGCGATGCTCGAGGAAGCGGCGGAGACTGAGGAATCAGACGCGCAGGGAACAGGGAATATGGGGAGCGCGAGAGATGGGACAGTCGGCGTGGCTCAAAACGTAACACCATCACCCTACAGGCCGCTA
Source organism: Nitrospirota bacterium (assembly GCA_016195505.1). Classification (GTDB taxonomy): domain Bacteria; phylum Nitrospirota; class Nitrospiria; order Nitrospirales; family Nitrospiraceae; genus Nitrospira_D. The sequence continues at coordinate 9,033 of JACPZN010000354.1, forward strand.
TCCTCGGTGTCAACGCTTTGGAAATGCGTGCGCGGTCTAAAGGCATGATTCTGTGCGGGTATATTTATTTCTGAGATCCACATCACTGGTTCCCCCGTCGAAAACGAATTCTTTGCAGTGCGTTCTCTTATGAGTCATTCGCTATGCGTGTGGTCATGTGATAGAGTGGACCTGCGTGAACTACGTGTACGATCTGCAGCCCTCGCGTCTCATTTCGTACCGACTATGCCGCATGCGAGAGAGCCTGTCGTCTCTGCTGTTTTTCCGTGCGAGATTTTCCGCAAGGCCTATCGAAGTCTGAATGTTTAGCACAGGGGACTCGAGATGAACCCTCACCGCAAGGCCCCGATTAAGAAAGGTGCGCTATGACAAGCATGAACACCGGGAAACAGAGTCAGCCCCACACTGCATCAAGTTGGGTCCGCATTCCTGACGGAACGATGGTGCGACACCGCCAGGAGGCCTATGAAGGCTTCATCGACGGCCTCACCGAAATCGCCGCCGGACCGAATAGGAATCCCGACGGGAAGACCCAGTATCGAATCAATATCGGGGGATCCACCAGGCAATTGGTGACAGAGGAAAACCTGTGTATCCTGCTCGACAGTGAAGAGCTCGTCATCATGTCCCGGCAGAAAGAACCCTACCGTCGCTCCGTCACCACGCAGCTCCGCGGGAAATTTTCCGATGACCGGTTTATCAAGTCGGCCTAGGAACCTGTCCAACACATCGATCAACACACCATCCTCTTAACAGCGGGGTCCGCCGGTGTTGTTCCCTGCCTATGTCCCAGAGCGAGGCTGGCTGGCCTCATCGCTCTCCAAAGACATGACGCGTGATTTGTAATGCGTGATGCGAAGGAGGCTACGGTCGACGCTGCAGTCTCGCCTGCAGAACAGCGAGTCTCGGATGATCAGTTGCGAAGCAATCGGCGAGCTAGATGGGTGAAACCATTTCCTAGATTTTGGCGGGCGAAGACAGTGGCCTGTTGTGCATCCGGTGGCAGTGTGTTTCTCTTGTCCCAGGCGTGCAGACCATCGAAGTCCTCCTGTGCCGAAATGGTTTTTCCAGCCTACTTGAGTATGGTGCTTCCAGAACCTATTTCTTTGGTTGCAGGAGGTGAAGCAAAGCGCCACCCGCTGTGGCGCGAACAGCTTCATTGGTGTCGTGTAACGCATCTTTGAGCGCAGGGAGTAGCTCGCGGTTGCCGATATGTCCCAGTGAACGAATGGCTACAATCTTGGGACCAGGGAGTGGATCGGCCAGGAGACTCATGAGCTGGGAGATGGCCCCGGTCGAGTTAGCTTTGGTCGCTTTCCCGAGAGCCTCAGCTGCAAATGCCCGGGCCCCTGTATCGTTCTGCTGCGCTAAAGCGCGCGCTGTTGATGCTACCACGTCATACGGCTGATCAAGCTGCAACAGAGCTGTGATTGCTCCCGCACGAACCATGACTTGGCCGTCGTTTAATACCGGCGTGATGGCCTGCACTGATTCTTGCCCACCAAGATCAGCTAAGCTCAACACAGCCGATTTGCGCACAGCCGGCACGGGGTCCTGAAGCAGACGTTCAATCTGTCCTCGTGCCTCCTTCCTCCCAAGATGTCCTAATCCTCTTGCGGCTGCACCACGAACCGAGGGTTGCTTGTACGTGAGAAGCTCAGTCATCAAGGAAACCCCGCGCTCGTCTTTCAAGTCGGCAATTAGGTGAATCGCCTCGGCTCGATCTTCCGGATTCGGCGCTTCGGCAGCTTTTCTCACCTGTTCCCACATCTCCTTGCGACCCAATTTTATCAATGCCCCGTAGGCGGCAATGCGTACTGTCGTGAGTTCATCCTTGGTCGCCGATTCAATCAGAGGAATGGCACCCGGATCGCCAGTTCGCCCCAACACCTTGACAACCAGGGCCTTAACCCGGCCAGCAGGGTCTTCCAACGAGGTTCGTAACTTGGTTGACCGTCGCCCCGCTTCAGATCTGCTCAACCCCTCAACAGCTAAGAATCGCACCAAGGCAGATCCGTCACTCAATCCATCCTCGAAATAGGGGACCATTTCGTCAGAATTAACTTCCTTGAGCGCTGTGTAGGCAGCCCCGCGCATCTGTTCGCGCATGTCCTTCATCATCACGACGATGAACCCCAGTGCGACCTCGCGCAGAAGGGGTTGATCATCTTGTTTGAGCATCGCTTCGAGCTTGTCGTATTCCTCCAACGCATCTTTGGGATTGCCTAGCTTGAGGAGGCTGCGGACTTTCAGCCGACGCACATCCGGGACCGCAGCCCTTTCCTTATCGAGCTTACCGATCTCTTCAAGTGCCTTCTGATATTCATGCTTGTCGTAGAAGCTTTGGACCTCCGCAGAGCTCGCCGGCACTCCCGTCGCAAACGCCGGCTTACTCACAGTACACAGCCAAACGAATCCTACCGAGAGGACCACACAGAGCCCCATTCTGACTTGCATTGGCGTCACACTACCCTCTCTGCGTTGGACCGGTAGCGCTGATTCGTTTCTTATACCCAGGCGGTTCATCGAAATAATAGTCCGGTTGAGGAGACAGGCGAAACCGCTCATACTCGACCGACCAATCGCGGTCACGACTGACCAGCTTGAGAACCACTCCTGTCTCAATATCCACCCATTCATAAAACCGTTCGGCTTGCCCGCGGTGAGCAGTCTCGATTTCGAATAGCTGCGCGGCACGACCTGCAACCGTAGCATCGCCGACGACAATTCTGCTCCGTTCCCCGGGCAACTCAGGACGCATCGGCAGGACGTCGTCCGGATCTAGCGGCGTGACCAACAGTTCTTTCTGTTGAACGAGGAGATACCAGGTCTCGGACCGATCGAGCCGGATGATTTCGATGGCCGCGTAGCCAAAGTCGGTTCGGATGGCATACTTATACTCCAGTCGCAGGCGATCCCCCTTCGCAAAGATCTGCGCCTGGTACTTCTTTCCATTCACTTGTTTAATGATGGTGCCTGAGAATTCTGATTGGATGGGGAAGGTATCGACGGCCATCGCGCGACGGTCCGGCGACCAGATCGGCGCACTCAGGACAAAAACCAGGAAGACCAATACCCTGGCCCTCCTCGCAAGACGAGTCCACATCGGCTGTCAATGCTGATGTTCGACCAGCGGCTGGATATCGACGGAATAGCCTAATGTCTCGGGACCGAATCGGGGATTATCCATGACTTTAAAGGCGGAGCGATTCCCCTTCGGCGCATTCAAGGAAAGCATTTCGATCAATTTCCCATCCGGCCGGATGGTGACCATCTTCGTGACCCCAGGACCAGTTTGAGGGTGCCACACCACCAGTTGATATGTGCCTGGAGGAATGTTCTCGATCTTATATGTGCCGGCGGCATCCGTCAGCGCATAGTAGGGATTGTTCACCGCCATAGCCCAACTTTCCATGTAGGCATGGAACCCGCACTGCATGTAGAACGTGCGACGTCCCTTATTCAGATAGATCGGCCCGACTAACGACTTTCCAGGTGCATGGTTGTGCATTGCGTGGATATCCCCACGTCGATGTTGATGATTCATCACGAGCGGAGTATTGAACAACACGCGAGCCCCGGCTTCCAGCGAGGTCTCATAGCCTTGGATATCATGCATGACCGGATCCATGTTGATGACTTCGACCGCGTGCCCATTACGGACGATCGTCATAAATGGTTGGAACAGACAGTCGCGCGCTTCGATCAAGGGAACGGACAGTTCAAACGGTTTGCCCGCCTCGACTCCTTCGAGCAAGATGATCGCATCTTTCAGTCCGCCCTGCGGATCCGTCACGAAATCGTGCAGCAGACGCCAGCCGCGACCATTCGAAATGCGCCCGCAATAGACAGGATCAGGGAACGTGATGAGATTGAATCCTTTGGGCTCAGGAACCGCACCTGTCAACGTTACCGTTCCTTCAATCGTTCCTCCATGTTGAACATCGATCACATCATAGGCGGATACGGGTGTCATCGAAGAGAGCGCGCTCACGACCATGAGTATGCCGGAGACGAGGCAAGAGGTGGTGCTCTGTAAACGGCTATTCATGAGACAAGGTTCTCCCATTCGAAAGAATCCGATTACGGAGCTTGCAACTCCAAGGTAGGTTGAATATCCAAGGATTTTCCTAGCGACCCTAATCCGAAGTGCGGGTTCTCTTCAATCTCGTGAGCGCTCCGACGGCCCTTGGGCGATTCGAATACAAAATCTGCCTGAACGGTCTGCTTGGCCGGGACGGTCACTTTCTTCTCCAGCATCGTCCCAACGCCGGGATGCCATGCCATCAAGGTATAATCGCCCGGAGGCACGTCGGCTAACGAAAAGCTCCCATCGGCGGCAGTCAATATGTAGTAGGGGTTGTCCACGGCGAGGCCCCAGCTTTCCATGTAGGCATGGAACCCGCACTGCATCACGAAAATCCGGCGGTTCTTCGTCATCTGTATGACTTCAGTCATCGGCTGGCCGGGGAGGTGCTCATGGCTGTCGGCCCCGACGTTGCGCTTGTGACGTGGATTCATGGGCAACGGTGTGTTGAAGAGCACGCGCGGGCCAAGATGCGATGTTTCGTAGGCCTGGATGTCGTGAAACACCGGGTCCATATTGACCACCCTGACCTCGGCCCGATTCTTCACCACATTCACAAACGGCAGAAAACGGCAATCTCGCGCTTCAATTGTCGGCGGCTCGAACTTGAACGGTTTCCCCTTGATCGCGTCCACCAGCACAACAACCGCGTCTTTGAGCCCTCCGTCGGCCGCAACCATAAACTCTTGGAGAATACGCCAGCCTGTTCCGGTAGAAATCCGGCCGCAATAGACCGGATCAGGAAACGTAATCAGGTTGAACCCTTTGGGAATCGGCTTCCCTTGCGTGATCGTAACCTTCCCTGAGATCGTGCCGCCGTCGGCCACCTGAATCTCTTCATAGGCCCAGGCCGTCGAAATCCCCAGCATCAGCCATCCACACAGCACGTGCAGCAGCACCTTCATGAATCCTCCACGATTCCTTCGCCCGATCGAACGGGAAACGTTGCCATCGTATCAAATGCCCGTACCAAAGAAAAAGGGGGAAGCCTGTCGGCCTCCCCCTCTCTCGCTCTTGTCCTCACACGCCGTGCAAGACAGCGCGTAGGTTACTTACTTGGCCGAGACCGGAATGACCTGCATCGGTTGTTCAACCGACGCACTCTTCATCCCTGCCCCCGCACCGGAGAGCGGCAGCAGCCGCTGATCACCGGCTGGCAACACGCGGAGATAGCCCCACTGACCGGACTGCGAATACGGCAACCGCTGGTTGCTATACACATAGTCGCCCGGCAAGCGATAGGGTCCGCCCGCCGATGAGATGAAGGCGTCCAGCGTCTCCGAACCGGAAAACTCAACCACGCTGATCTGATCGGCCCCACGCATGAACGGCTCAATCGGCCACTCATGCTTTTCAACGCTGAACATCCCGTTCTGCTCGTTGTTGGCGCCGATCACATGGATGCGCACCGGATCGCCCGCATGCGATTCGATGATCGGCGTCGCTGGATCTTCCGGCTTATCCGCCTTGCAAGGCTGGAACATCTTGCCTAATGAGCAACCCTGTTCTTCACGATACTTGTACGGCTCCGACCGGTAGTTGACGCCGGTCAAGCCCGCGACGTTCTGCACATACGGCATGAAGCTGGTGCCGATGATGTTGTCCTCGTCCTGGAAATACAAGGCCACATCGCGGTAGTTGGCTCTCATTTCATTGCCTGGTACAGTGCGATCGATGATCACGTCCGCTGCCCAGGCATTCTTGTTCGTCAGGTCAGCGCCGGTCTTCGGATCACGATACTTCGAACCCTTCGGCCCGACCACTACAGCGCCGAACAAGCCGTTGCGAGGATTCGTCATGACGTTGCCCCAGTCCCACACCAGCGAAGTCGTCTCGCCGTTGAACGGATCTGCATAGTACGTGTAGACCCGCTCCGCACCAGGAGCAATCGTCTGATCACCAAAATTGTTGCCCACATTGGCACCCAGCGAATCCTTCGGATCGAAGGCCAACCCGATCGCCGAGAAGGAAGCCTTGCTGTCCTTCATCTTGTTTTTCAGATTTACCTTCACGCAATCCCCGACATTCACGCGGAGCGTGAGCGGCATGGGCTGCGCACCCCCGGATACCTTGGCGACATCTTCCTCCAACGCGTAGATCTTCGCATCCGGATTGGTGATCTGGATCTTCCGTTCGAAGTCCACTTCGATCGATTCCGGAGCCTTGGCGTTGAACGTCATTGATGGATAATCCATCGCCACCACGTTGAAGCTCTTGACCGGAGCATCCGCCGGACAGACCGGCAGCGCCTTTGGCATCTCGCCCTTGATCGAGAACCCGGCCGGCAGCTTCTTCAGATCAGCCTGCTCCTTGTCATAGACACGGATGATTCCCCAGGCACCCTCGGAGAGCTTTGAGGATCGTCCATTGAAATGGATGTAGTCACCCGCTTGATGTCTTGGCCCCCCCGCTTCCGGCACCACCAGATCGTACCGTTCTGCAATCCCGATGTGGATCGAGTTCTTTCGGTTTGCGTCGGGCGCATAACGCTCCGTCCAGAACGTATGACCGGACAGGGTCCAGGTCATGGTCTCGTTCATCAGGGTATGCAAGAGACGGAACACCATGGTATCACCCGTGTACGCCCTCAACAGCGGCGTATAGGGATCCCCATGGATCTGGCTGTTAAACGCTTGCGACACATCCGGGTTCGTCGCCAACCGTTGCGCGATCGGCCCCGCCCTGAAGTTCAAGCCGCTGCCTGTCGTGTGTGTTCCTCCGTTCAGGAACGGCATCGGAGTCATATAGATCTTTTCCGGCATCGCGAACGACACGGTCTTGCCTGCTTCAAGGGCCACCTCAACCGGCTGCCCGGGAGGATTGCCTGCCGTCACGATATTGACCGTGTGCGGCACGGTGTCGTGCACTTGGACCATCAATTCGCGGAAGCTGTTGTTCACGCCATGGCCCACCGGCTCGTTGGTGTGGATGTCCGCGATCGGACCGCTCCAGACTAGCTTTCCGGTCTTCGGGTCATGATAGGTGGAGCCAACCGGCTCGGCAATGAACGTACCGAACCCGCCGTGCGGCCAGGTAGTCGCGCCGAATGCATGGTCATGCCAGAACACGGTCCCCACGTCCGCATCGACCCAGATCGCGTTCTTCACCGTGATGGTGGCGGTGCCTTTCTTCGCTGCGGCCGTCAACGCCGTGTTCATCGGGGCCGGGAGCCCCTTCTGATTCTTCTTCTCCAGCATCGTGAACGGGCGGACCGACTGTTCATAGGAGAAGCCGGTGATCACGCCGTCCGATGCTTGGTTGTCGAACTGCAGGAAGTGCCAATGGGTGTTGATTTTTGACGACTGGAAGTTCGTGTAGTCGTCGTCGTCCCACTCGCTGGTCAGCATCCAATCCACGCAATCGTAGATGTTGCCGCGGACGACCAACGGATACTTCAGATCGTCGTTGGCGCGAACCGCCGCTTCTTCTTCATGAAGCACGTAGATCAAGCCGTTCGGATCGATCACCGGCGGCTCTTTCCCCTGGGCCTTGGCGATCTTGATCGGCAACTTGATGAAGTGCACGTTGTAGCTCTTCCGTCCGGCATTGACCGGGCAGAGGCTCCAGTTGCCCTGCTCTCCCGGCTTGGCTTGATCAAGGCTCTCTTCGCCGTTGTCGTCGCGGCGGATCATCTCCAACCAAGGCGCGCCGACGTGATTCGGAGAGAACATGACGCGCTTGCCGAAGTGGGGCGTCAGATGCGGCCAGGCTACCTTGCCGGTCAACGGTTCGAACATGATCGGGTGCCGCTTCCCTGGATGGGTGGACTTGTACTTGGGATTGTCGATCGTGCTTTCCTTCTCGCTCATCGCACGAGTGCCTTCCCAGATCCAATCCAACACCGTGGCATCATAGGCCACGGTCTGGCCCTTCTCATCATCCTTGTGGCCCGGCTTGCCTTGTGTCGGCAACTGCATTTCAACCCAATTCTTGATCGTGATGGTGGCCGGGTTGCCCTTCCAATCGCTCTTGCCTTTGTCGACAATCTTGAACTGCGTGCCGAACCAATCAACCGTCTGGCCGATCAACTTGTCGGATGAAATCGGCGCCTTGATGCGGCCCTTGCGATCCGGCAATTCGCGCAGATCCGGCATCACATCGTTCCGCAGATCACCCTGCTGGATCGTGTTGTACACACGCCAGTAACCCCACATACCAGACACATAGTGATGCGCGACATGGCAGTGGAAGAGAAAATCGCCGGCCAGCTGCTGGCACAAGCCGGAGCCGCATTCCGTTTCCAGATCCAGCGCTTCAGACGGACCGATCACTTCCACGTCGACGCGGTCGGTCTTCGCACGAATGACTGGATACTTGACCGGACCGTTTCCACTGGTCGCCCAGAGATTCATGTCATCGATCGCCCGTGGGCTGCGCGGCCATCGGATCGTCCCTCCGTGCGGATGGTGGCTGTGAAACACTTCCGAACCACCATGGACGAGACGGAACTTCGCCGGGTCTCCCATGTAGGACCGAGGGATTGTCGGGGATGGATCGCCGAAGGTATAGGAGCCATACCCCATCGACTCGTCTTCAAATCCGAAGTATTCGTGCTGCAAGTGCATGTTGTTGATGCCGAAGGGCTCGCTGCGATAGTTGATGGCGCGGCCACCGGGACGATAGGTATCGGTCAAAGGATCGCGTTGCGGGAGGAAGTCGCCCTTCTTATTGAGCGGACGGAAGGCCTCATCGCCGACCTCATGATAGTAGAGCACGAACTCCCTGAAATCCGGCCCCGTGCCGTTCTTGATCATGACTTGCCAGCCGCTAGTGGCCGGTGTTGCATCGCCGCTGCCGAGCGGTTCCCAATAGGAGGAGCCGCGGGGTTCGACGACGAAGGAGCCGAACATGCCCATCACGGTCAACTCTCTGTCGTTGCTGTAGGTATGGAACTGCCGCACACCTTCCTGCGTGTTCGGATGGATGTACCACTCGAGATCGATGGACTTGTCTTTGGCTGCAATCGTATCCGGATTCGTCGTCGTAGCCGACGCGCCGGTTGCGCTCACCACCATGGAGGAGCCATGGATGTGGAGGCTGACGTCTTCGCCGCCTTCGAGCTTGTTGCTCAACTTGATCTTGACGCAATCGCCCTGGTTGCCGCGGATAGTCAAGGGCTGAATCCACTGCGCCTGCACGCCTGGGATCACGGCCCCAGGATCGAAACCTTCCTTGTCGCGAGCTTCCTTGTTCTTGGCTTCTTCCGCCCGGACCTTATCGAGGTCTTCGTCCAGCACGTACATGTAGCCGGGGTAAAAGTCGAGCCACTGATTGAGCGTAATCTCGACGTTGATCGCGGACACGTTGTACTGTTTCACCGGCGCGGTGGCCGGGCACTTACCTCCGCCCGTCATGGCGACCGGTTCGACGCGCGGATCGGACATAAGGAGCATGTCCTGTCCGCCAGCTCCATACTGGTGCATCATGGCGGAGGTATTGAACATGCCGGTATTGACGCCCTGCACCTGCGGGTCATGAGCCATATGCTCCATGATGCGCTGGTGCTGCTGTTCGACCATCGCCGAGCGATTGGCCTTGCCGGACATCGTGTCTTCGACGATCGTCTGCCCTTTGAGCTGCTCTGCCCAAGCCGGCAACTGATGGTTCATCGCGACATGCGACAGTGTCTCAGCGGTCACGGCCAACGGCGCGACAAGAAGCGCGATGCCGGCGAGTCCGCTCAAGACACGGGTGGATGGGTAACGGTGGTACGACATGGACCGACCTCCTTGAAATAATGAACGGGATAGACGACGAAAGAATAGCGGGTGGGGAACTGTCCGGCCTCTCATGTTCTTCAAAAACCTGCGATCGACAAGCGAAGGACGTTGTTTCTTACGACTTGGAAGGTGAACAATACCCAACGCGTTTTTCTCTGTCAACCCCCTGCAAGCATGCACCCATCACGGGCTGGATCAGACACCAGCGTTCTCGGCTTAACGCCGCTCCGGCCTGAGTCTTTGGCCCTATCGTGACGGGGTCCTCATAACATTCACCCAGTTGAGAGGTTTATGAGATAATGTCTCCATGATCCTGAAGCGCTGGCTCGTCGGCGATCCGCTGAAGACCGCACAGGCAACACACGAACGGCTCTCCAAGCGCCTGGCCCTCGCCGTTTTTTCATCCGATGCCCTCTCCTCCGTCGCCTACGGGACCGAGGAAATCCTCCTCGTTCTTGTCCCAACCAGCTTAGCCTTTGCACATTTCTCTATCCCCGTCAGCATCATGATCGTGTTTCTGCTCGCTATTCTGACACTGTCCTATTCCCAGATTATTTTCGAATATCCCAAGGGCGGCGGGTCCTATATTGTATCCCGGTCCAATCTGGGAGAATGGCCGGGGCTCACAGCGGCTGCCTCATTGATGATCGACTATGTGCTCACGGTCGCCGTCAGCGTGGCGGCCGGCATCGCTGCCATCACCTCCGCTATCCCCGCCCTGTTTCCCCATCGGGCCATCCTCGGTGTGCTAGCCATCCTGGGCGTTCTCGTCGTAAATCTGCGTGGCGTTCGCGAATCGGGAAAGGTGTTTGCCGTTCCGACCTACATGTTTATCGGCGCTATCTTGCTTATGTTGGGCGTTGGTTTTGGTCAACTTCTCTCCGGACGTCTCGCGCCGGTGACTCCCCAAGATCTTGGAGCCCAGCCTGCGGTCGAATCCATCTCCGTACTCCTCCTCTTGCGCGCTTTTTCAGGCGGTTGTACGGCATTGACGGGAGTCGAAGTCATCTCCAACGGGGTCTCGGCTTTCCGGCCACCGGAACCGAAGAACGCCGCCATCACGATGGGCATGATGGCGCTGGTCCTCGGCACCATGTTCATGGGCATCAGTACGATGGCCTATCATCTCGGTGTCGTCCCCAAAGCCGACGAAACCGTCGTGTCCCAGATCGCACGCGCCATCTTTGGAGAAGGCACTCTCTATTACCTGATACAGGGTTCCACGATGTTGATCTTGGTCCTCGCTGCCAACAGCGCCTTTGCGGGATTTCCACGGCTGGCTTCGATCTTGGCGCGGGACGGCTACATGCCGCATCAAATGGAGATGATGGGGGACCGCCTGGTCTTCTCCAACGGCATCATCATTCTCGGTGTGTTTTCCTGTTTTCTGATCGCCGCATTCGGCGGCGATACACACGCGCTGATGCCGCTCTATGCCGTCGGCGTCTTCCTGTCGTTCACCCTCTCGCAAGCCGGCATGGTCCGCCGATGGTTAACCAAAGGCGGACCGCACTGGAAGAAAAAGCTCGTCGTAAACGGCATCGGCGCGGTCACCACCGCGATCGCCACCGGCATCATCGCCACGACAAAATTTTCCCACGGCGCCTGGATCGTGGTCGTGATCATTCCCATCCTGATCATGATGTTCCGAGGCATTCGTTCACACTATAAGGCCGTGGCTGAACAGATTACGCTGGACCGCCGGGGACTACGGCCTCCCATGCCGCGGCGGAATATCGTGATCATCCCGATCAGCGGGCTGAATCGCGCCGTCGTCCGCGCCGTGGACTATGCGAGAAGCCGGCCCGGCGAAATCCGCGCCGTCTACGTCGATCTTGACCCGGAGGAAAGCGCCAAGGTTAAAATCCAGTGGGCCCAATGGGGTGGCGGCATCAATTTGATCGCCCTTGCCTCTCCCTACCGCTCTGTTCTGGGGTCCTTGCTCGACTACATCGAAGAGATCCTTGAAAAGGAACCGAACACCTGGATTACCGTCGTGATCCCGGAGATTCTGCCGGCCCGTTGGTGGCAGAACATCCTGCACAACCAACGCGCGTTGATGCTCAAAGCGGCGCTGCTGTTCAAAGACCGCGTCATTCTGACCGACGTGCCGTTCCATCTGACAAGGTGAATGGCAATGAAGAATTTAAAATGGAAAATTCAAAATGTGGCTCGCCCACTTTGCATTTTTAATTTTGCATTTTTCATTTGCTTATCAGCCGGGCAAGCGCTTGCCTTC
>JACPZN010000018.1 GCA_016195505.1 Nitrospirota bacterium
GTCTTGGCTAAACTGTTTACTTGTCTCAATCGCGATGGGGGCATGTCTGACAGTGGCGTTTAATTCAAGGACATATGTTGGGCGACTTTGGTGGGTGCGTATTCTACAGCGACCGTACATTATCAGATGGGAGCCGGTTCGCTGCAGGAGAGGCAAGGCAGTCTGGTGAGATTCAATCTTTCGCGACTGATATTCCGAGAGTTCGTGAACAACGTATTGTTGATGGTTCCCTCGCGTCATTTCGTCGCGCAAAGCTTTGACGAAGTCTTCTTTGAGCCGTTGCCTCTCCTTTTTAGTCTCGCAGTCAATCGCGATCAAAATGCCGATTTTATCTGCGGATGTTTCAGGAAGCCGCGTTGTTAGGAGCCAGCCAAGTATGGCCAGAGCCATGAGCGTAAATACTGCTAAACACTCTTGCCAGGTTATATTCTCAGCAATACCAGCTAGGTCATATTGGTAGCTAAGCGAGAATCCGAGGACAAAGATTGCTAGGAGCAGTAACGCCAAGGTAGACGGATTCTGCCAGCGCTCTTTGATCCAAGAGGTTAGCTGTATCGCCTCTCTGACATCTTCAAGCATATTCAACCAGTCCGCCTTGGTAGAACTCTGGCAAAAAGGGAATCTAAGACTACGGTCCGTAAGAATATCTGTCAATTAACGGTTTCTGTAAGAATCCACTGCCTCCTCAGACTACCTCCTAGCAGGGGAGTGGCTCATGCCTTCATCCACTCATTACGACATCATTATTATTGGTACCGGTCCCGGCGGCGGCACCCTGGCCTACAAGCTCACGCCGTCCGGCAAGAAAATCCTCTTGTTGGAGCGGGGCGGTTACTTGCCGCGCGAGAAGGACAACTGGAGTTCCAAGACTGTCTTCATCGACAACAAGTACAAGGCCAAGGAAACCTGGACGGACAAGGACGGCAATACCTTCCACCCCAGCATCCACTACAACGTCGGGGGGAATAGCAAAGTCTATGGCGCGGCGCTGCTGCGCATGCGCGAACAGGACTTCGGCGAAGTGAAGCATCATGGCGGCATCTCCCCGGAATGGCCGATCCGCTATGAAGATTTGGAGTCGTACTACTTGAGGTCAGTACCAATGGAGGCGAGCATTGGATGCCGACGACACTGGACACTCCCCTCAGTCCTTCTTCGTGGGTGTTCTGGCACTTTGACTGGATAGCCTCCAAATCGGGCCGGCACACATTACTCGTCCGGGCCACGGACGGAATGGGAAGACTTCAGACCTCGATCGAGCAAGATCCAGCTCCCGACGGCGCTTCAGGTCTGCATGAAATAACCGTATCTGTAGAAGCATAGTTGTTCGCCGCTGCCCTGCTGCGCTGCCCAAATCTACTCCCACATTCGTATTGATCTTAGGGGGAAGAAATCTCTCTGATAAAAGGTACGATTTGCGTATATCCATGCCGCCCGTTGAGTTCTGATCGACTGCCGGGTACACTCTAATCGTGCATTGTGGAAGCGCATCATTCTGAAGTTGCGGGAGGGTGACGATGATCGCTCGATATCTGGGATGGGTAGGTGTCATGGTTCTGATGGGTGCGTCGGTGCTCAACGCCGCCGACATGCCAGCCATACAAAATGGAACGGCTCCATCGGTTGACACAATCAAAGGAAAAGACGGCGCGCCGATGATCCTCATTCCCGCCGGTGCATTTCTGATGGGAAGCAATGACGGATTACCGAATGAGCGGCCGGAGCATACGGTGACGCTGAATACCTACTACATCGATCAATTTGAAGTGACGGCTGGTCGCTATCAGAAATTCATTGAATCGGCCAAACACGATCTGCCGCCGACGTGGGACGACGAAGCCGCTCAAACCCTAGGCGACCTTCCTGCCGTCGGTATGTCGTGGACCGATGCAGCGGCCTATTGCAAATGGGCCGGCCGACGTCCTCCGACCGAAGCTGAGTGGGAAAAGGCTGCGCGCGGAACAGATGGCCGCCGATATCCGTGGGGACACATGCAGCCGTTTGTCGACATCGCAAATTACAATCGCGGGGTTTGGGTCAGTGAAGCCATTACGTTGGTTCCGGTCGGCAGCGGTCTCGAGGGGATGAGTGTGAGGCACGGATTGAAGGAAGGGGGCAAGAGTCCCTACGGGTTGTTCCACATGGCCGGTAATGCAGCGGAATGGGTGGCTGACTGGTACGACCGCGAGTACTACCTGAAGAGTCCAGACAAGAGTCCGACCGGTCCGGCCACAGGCGAGAAACGCGTGATGCGAGGCGGGTCATGGGCCGACTTGCCGACAGCCTTGCGTGTCACGGCACGGTTTTCCGCTGAGCCGGAGTTTGAAGACCGTACGATTGGATTCCGTTGCGCCATGGACGCTGGGAAGTAGCTGATCGACGTCACGGTACGACCTTCGCTCACGGCACGCCCACCCACACTTCTGATTGACTATGGATTCCCCCTCATCAAACTTGCCCGACTCACGCCCGCATTCTTCAGGGCCTCCGCTTAGAACCCAACAGCGGATCGTTACCCTCCTGGTGATTGGGTTAGTGTTGTTGTCCGCTCTCTGGACTCTTCGTGCTCCCAGCCCGACGCGGACTCCGCACGTCGAAGAGGGATCGGTTGCCGCAGGGACCATCTCGCCTGAGAAAGTTCCCCTGGTGACAGGTGAGGAGTCCATTGCTGATATTTTCATCCGCGCTGGGTGCCCAGTTTGCCACACGATCCCTGGTATTGCCGGCGCGAACGGCCAAGTCGGACCGCGGCTGGTTCTTGGAACGAAAGGGGAGCAGAGGCTCAGAGATCCAGGGTACCGAGGGCAGGCCAAGACGGTGCATGATTATGTCGTGGAGTCGGTGCTTGAGCCGGGGCGGTTCATTGTTCCTGGTTATCCGGAGCGAACCATGCCGACCTGGTACGGGTCGAAACTGAGTGCCTTGGCGCTTGAGAAGATCGCCGCGTATCTCGAGCAGCAGACCGAGCATGAGTCGGTCCACTGAGCGTGAGAACTAGATCGCGTGAGGTGGTTACCGTTTGCGGATCGGGGTGACGTTCCCGGACGCGCCTCCCTGAATTTTGAAGGCGTCGCTGCCTGAGCCACCCATTTGTTTATCGAGCAAGGCGTTGACGGCATCATCGCCTTTGAGCCCCTCGAGCTTGATCTTCAAGCGAAGGTTATTCGCACTGTCAGAGTTGATCAGCGCCTGTTCGAGGCTGATCTTATTCGCCTTGTACAGCTGGAACAACACGTGGTCGAAAGTCTGGCAACCTTCGTCGACGCCCTGCTCCATCGCTTCCTTTAAAGTGTCGACCTCAGCCTTCTTGATCAAATCCTTAATGCGTGGTGTGTCGAGCATGATTTCCAACGCCGGCACTCGTTTCCCGTCTACGGAAGGAATCAGCCGTTGGGAAATGATGGCACGCAGATTGAGCGACAGCTGCAAGTAAATCTGCGCATGACGCTCGACCGGGAAAAAATTCATGATGCGCTCGATCGCTTGGTTGGCATTATTCGAGTGCAGGGTTCCGATACAGAGGTGTCCGGTTTCCGCGAACGTGATCGCAGCTTCCATCGTTTCTGTATCCCGGACTTCGCCGATGAGGATCACGTCGGGAGCCTGCCGTAGCGTATTTTTGAGGGCGTTCTGAAAATTCAAGGTGTCAAATCCGACTTCCCGCTGTGTGATGATCGATTTCTTGTGCTGATGAACGAACTCGATCGGGTCTTCGACCGTGATGATATGGCCAGGGTGGACCGAGTTCCGATGGTCGATCATGGCGGCAAGCGAGGTCGACTTACCGGAGCCTGTGGCACCTACGACCAGCACGAGCCCACGTTTTGTCATGGCGATGTCTTTAATAATGGGCGGCAGCTGGAGTTGCTCGACGGTTTGTATCTCCGCCTTGATGTGGCGGAAGACCAGCCCGACGTTGCCCTTCTGTCTGAAGATGTTGACGCGGAACCGGCCCAGTTCTTTATAGTAGAGCGCCAGGTTCATCTCCATCTTTTCTTCGAATTCTCCTCGCTGCTGCCCACGCATCAACGCCAGCGCCAGCGCTTCCAACTGCTCATTGCTGAAGGGAGGGGCGTCGGTCTGCTGTGTGGCCCCATGGATGCGGTAGATCGGTGGAGCTTCGACCGTCAGATAGAGGTCGGACGCCTCGCGATCTACCATGACCTTTAAAAGACTGCGAATATCCATGGCTGCTCTCCGTCCTTCTTATTGATCCTAGGCCGCTCCACCGACGGCCGCACCGAAGAGATTGGGATTCATGCTGCGCGATTGCGCCTCGGCCTTGTGCACCACGCCGCGTGTGGCCAGCTCGACCAGCGCCATATCCATCGTTTGCATGCCGTCCTTTTGGCTGGCCTGCATGATCCCCGGAATCTGATGCAGCTTGGCTTCACGGATGAGATTCCGCACCGCGGTCGTCGCGACCATGATCTCCAAGGCGGCGACTCGCCCGCCCGCCTTCTTCTTGAGCAGCGTTTGCGTGATCACCGCTTCCAAAGCTTCCGAGAGCTGCGTTCTGATTTGCGCTTGTTGAGACGGCGGGAAGGCGTCGATGATACGGTCGATTGTCTTGGGCGCGCTTGAGGTGTGGAGGGTACCGAAGACCAAGTGTCCGGTTTCCGCCGCCGTCAAGGCCAACTGAATGGTCTCCAGATCCCGCATTTCGCCTACCAGCACGATATCCGGGTCTTCACGGAGCGCCGACCTGAGCGCATTGGCGAACGACAATGTGTGAACGCCCAGTTCTCGTTGGTTGACGAGGCATTTTTTTGATTTATGCACGAACTCGATCGGATCTTCGATGGTGATGATGTGGCCTTCAAAC
>JACPZN010000331.1 GCA_016195505.1 Nitrospirota bacterium
AGAGTAATCGTGTAGATGAGATCCTGCCTGGTCGGCCTCGTGACCTGCACATCCACCGGCTGATTGTCTGTGGCAACCGGTTCGTGGTTCTCATAGGTTCCATTCGACGGTGCTGCCGCCGGTTTAGCCTGATGCTTGGGCTCCTCCTGCTGGCAGCCGATGAGGGCGAGCAGCAAGATGATCGCGAAGGAGGTAAACGGCTTCATCATCGCGCTAAATCTCCTCTGCAGAAGCAGCCGGTGTCGGCGATTCACTGATGTCCATGCGCCGTCCAAGCACCAACGCATGCATCACCGGTACGACTAAAAGTGTCATCACAGTCGAGGCGGCCAGACCGCCGACGACTGCGCGCGCCAGCGGCACCATCGTCTCGTTGCCTTCGCCGAATCCCAAGGCGAGCGGCAGCAAGCCCAGGATCGTGGCCAGCGCCGTCATGAGGATGGGGCGAATGCGCCGCTGACCTGCTTCCAGCACAGCGCGCTCGGCTGTCGCACCGTTACGGACCATGCGATTGGCATAATCGACGAGCAGGATGCTATTTGAGACGACGATGCCCATCATCATAAGTGTGCCGATCATCGACTCGACGTTCGCTGAGGTATTGGTGACATGCAGCATCAGCACGGTACCGATCCAGCCCAGTGGAACGGCGACGAGAATGATGAGCGGATCGATGAACGAGCGGAACAGACCGACCATCACCAGATAGATCAAAAGTACCGCTAGCGGTAACGCCAAAGCGAAGTTGTTGAAAGCCGAGCGCATGTTGGCGACTTCACCCTTCAGTTCGATGGTGACATCTTTCGGCAACTTGATCGTTGCGAGGGCCTGCTCGATATCTTGGGCCACCCGTCCCAAGTCGTTGCCGACCGGCGTCACGAGCACATCGATGAGGCGGGTGAGGTCGTAGTGGTCCACACTGTCCGGTCCCGTCTTCATCTCGAGCGACGCCACATCGCGAAGCAGCACCGGCGGACCACGGCGTTCGTCTCCTGAGGCATAGAATCCGTTTGACAGATCCATGTTTCGTCCCGCAAACGGCGTGTTCTGGAGCGCGATGGTCGAGCCGCTCGCACCTCCCGTGGTGAGAGAGGAGGTCGGCCCCAGGGAGGTCCGCGCACCGATGATCGGAATGTTCAGGAGGTCCTCGGTCTTGGTCAGTGACTGCTCCGGATATTGCGCCAGCAGAAAGTAGCCGTTGGCGGTTTTCGGGTCGAGCCAGTAGTTGGGACTCAGCGCGATATTCGAACTGATGCCGGTAATGACGTCAACAATCACGCGGTCTTGCGTGATGCCGTAGTAGGCGGCCTTGGTGCGATCTACATTCACGTGTAGCTCCGGATAGTTCTTGCCTTGCTTGATTCGGACATCGACCGTATTCGGCACCTGGGCGATCTTCTGTTGCATGGCTTCCGCGACGGGGCGGATGAGAGCGAGCGTGGGGCCTTTCACCTGAATGTCGATGGGTGCGCGCAAACCGAAATTCAGCACGTCGCTGATGATCCCGCCGGTCTGAAAGCTCACCTCCACGCCCGGGAGAGCCTGGTCGACCTTTGTGCGAAGGGTGGCGATATAGTCGTCGGTCTTGCCTTCGTGGCCGGTAACGAGATTGACCAGCACGAAGGCGGTGTGGTTGCCGGTGTTCGGTGCAAAGCGAGCCGCATCGCCGAAGTAGAGACCAGTGTTGGAAATGACTTCTTCCAGGTCCTGTTTGGGGACTGTCTCCTGCACCAGCTTCTCGATCTGGGCCACGATCGCCGTCGTCTTCTCGATCCGCGAACCTTCCGGGGCGCTCACGACCATTGTAAAGTTGCCGGCGTCGATTTTAGGGAAGAACTCGGTATGCAGACGCGGGAGGAGCAAAACGCCGGTGCCGATGAGAGCCAGAAGGGCCAGACCGATGACGATCGGTTTGAAACGGAGGCTGACACGGAGCAAGGGTTCGTAGATCGCAAGCACGAAGCGGAACCAGTCTTTCTGATCGGCCTCCTCCTGCGAGCCATTCCCATGTCCTGCCTGATAGAGGCGAGCCAGCATGACTGGCGTCACCGACATCGAAACAGCATAATCGGCGAGCATGGCAAAGGCCACCGTCATCGCGAGGGGAACGAAAAGGTATTTGATGATGCCGGAGAAAAACATGATCGGAAGATAGACGATCAGAATGCAGATCGTCGCCACGAGAATGGGAAGCGTCAGCTCGGTTGCGCTGTCTTCGGCGGCAGAGCGTCCGTCTTTGCCCATCTGCAGATGGCGGTGCAGGTTCTCCTGCACGACGATGTTGTTGTCGAGCAGCGTGCCGATCACGAGCGCCAAGCCGCCGAGGGTCATGATGTTCACCGACTGGCCGGTGAGGTACAGCGCGACGAGTGCGACGGTTAGCGAGAGAGGAATTGCGAGGCCGACGACGAGCGCGGCCTTGACGCTGCGCAAAAATAGAAAGATCATCAATCCGGCGAGTCCTGCACCCAGCAGACCTTCTTTCTGGAGATTAGCGATGGCCTGCCGGATATACAGCGACTGATCGTAGAGGAATTTCACCGTCGCGCCGGCAGGAATCTCCGTCAGCTTCGGCAGCTTGGCTCGAATGCCGTCCGTCACTTCCAACGTATTCGCGCCTTCCTGCCTCGTGATGGGGATGTACGTCGCTTCGCGCCCGTTCACGCGCACAATCGAAGTCTGAATCGCTGCGCTATCCGCCGCTGTCCCGATATCGCGCACTAGGATCGGCGTGCCGTTCACGACTTTGATGGGGATGTCGTTGATCTTGTCGACCACGTCAATGAGGCTGTTGGAGTAAACGTAATAGTCCAGATCGCCGATCTTGATGTCGCCGGCAGGGATGATGGCGCTTTGCGAGTTGATCGCCTTCACGACATCCGAAGGGGACACGCCACGCGCCAGCATCCGTTGCTGGTCCATGAAGACGGTGATCTGCCGAACTTTCCCACCCAGGGGCGGGCCGAACGAAATGCCGGGGATCGTCGCAATCTGCTGGCGGACCGTGAAGTAGGCCAGATCGCGGATTTCTTTTGCCCCAAGCTCCTCGCTGGTCACGGAGAGCAGGCCAACAGGAAGGCTCGACACGCCGAACTTATAGACCGACGGCGGATACACACCGGGCGGCAGCAACCGAATAATGCTGTAGGCCAGGCTAGTCAATTCTGACTGCGCCGAGTCGATGCTGTATTCCGGCTGGAAGAAGACCTTGATGTAGCTCATGCCCGCGAGCGATTGGGATTCAATGTGCTCGACATAGCTCGCTTCGACGAACCGCTGCTCCATCTTGAGCGTAATCGCACCTTCCATCTCGCTCGGGCTCATGCCGCGATAGAAGGTGGTGACGAGGATGGAGGGGATCTTGATTTCGGGGAAGATGTCCACGCGCATCTTTTGGTACGAGACGGCCCCCAGCACGAGCGCGATCATGCAGATGGCGAAGACGGCGTAAGGATTCTTGAGGGCTGCGCGGGTCAGCATCGGACGAGCGCCTCACTGGTCCGGTTCCACTTCAACCAGAAACTACAGAGATCGCCGACGAATCTGACTAGGTCGTCGAACATGCCGGGCTTCACCACAAAGCCGTTCGCACCGTTGGCATAGGCCGAGGCAAGATCGGATGATTTGTCGGAGGTGGTGAACACGACAACAGGGATCGAGGCGAAGCGGGCATCGGATCTGAGCCGAGTGAGGAATTGGTCACCGCGAGTTTTTTGTAAGTGCCAGTCGAGCAGGATGATGGAGGGCAGGCCTGATTGCTCTCCCTTGCTCGCTGAGGCCCCACAATCAGAATGTGCTCCCTCAATGCGCGCAGTGGGAGACCAATTCAGGCCGCCCTCTGAGGGAGGAAAGGAGCGAGCTTGGAAGGACGATTGGTGATAACGATCCTCCAGGAAATGGAACGCCGCCTCCGCGTCCTGCTCCGTATAGAGAGCGACATCGAGTCCGGTCTTTACCAGCGCCAGGCGAAACAGCTCGCACTCCCCGGGGCTGTCGTCTATCAACAGAATGGATAGATTAGTTGGCATCAATAGAAGACATCAGCAGGGATTGTGCCGGGGAGGAGTGGGCAAGTGCCAAGGATGGAATTTTTAAGTATAACAGCGCGTTAAGTACGAGAGTTCATCCAATTAGCGAATGACAAATCACGAGTGACTTGGCTTCGGTTGGGGAGAAATTCCAGAGGGGAAGGGAGAAATTCAAGAGTATGTGAGGGAGCGAGATTTGAAATCTCTACAGCACCAGAGACTATAGGTCGTGATCTGACCTTATCATCTCGTTCTCAATCACTTACAGAGGAGTCTGAGGCAGTCGAAACACCGATGAAACCCGATCGGACATGATAGTTCTGCCACAGTTTAGCCACACTTTTACCTATGCTATGGTGTCCCAAGCTAAGGGCGGCACGATAAAAATGAGCATTAAGGCTATATCCCAACCAAGGTTCGAAGCTCTTTGTTTCATGCGGCTCGGTAGAGCGAAGCTCATCAGTGAGGAGCGGGAGTGGTACTCAGATGATAATGAAAATGTACTGGGGGTTATAATCTTTGACAGACCTGACAAGGATTGGGTCTATGTAATCCTTGGAAGGGATGAGGTTGCTCGGTTCCGTGCTATCGATCAGGAAATCAACTATAAGACCGATGCTGATGCTAGAAAAGCACTGCACGAGAAGATGGAGGAGTACGTTCGGGCTGAGCAAAGTGTGTTCCCTCAGGGCCTTGAACGAAAAAACCAAAATACCTTTCAAATCTTTAAGGCCACAGGAACCCAAGACAGACTTCATTCTGATTTTATCGTGCTTGCTGAGTCGAACGGTTACTCACCTGCTAGGGACATTATTAAGGAAATCGCGTACACCTTCGAAGATCCCGATGGGAACTACATCCAACAGTTCCAGACGACGGGTTTTGATGCGCGGCTATGGGAGTTATACCTATATGCAAAGTTGCACGAGTTGGATTTTGAGATAGATCGCACCTATAAGGCACCTGACTATGTATGTTCCAGTTTTTATGGAAACGTTATCATTGAAGCCACAACTGCAAACTCAGAACCGCAGGAAGGGGAGGCAGAAGTTGCCAATTTGCAAGGAGTGGAATTGGAGGACTTTGTCGCTATCAAGATTGGAAGCGCACTCTATTCCAAACTTCAGAAGCGTTACTGGGAGAGGCATCATGTAAAAGGCCATCCGTTTGTCATCGCAGTAGCT
>JACPZN010000349.1 GCA_016195505.1 Nitrospirota bacterium
ATGGACGCTGGCGCACTCCGTCGTCCGACACGAGCTTTTCCCTATACTAATCAGGATCGCAGAAGATCCCGATTGACCCGGCCCATGAAGGGTTGGTACATACAGCCAGGTTAATACCCTGTCAGACCACCACGAGGCCATCATGCCCATAGACGACATCAGCCAAAAAGTCAGCGATCGCTACGCCCGAGCCGCCGCTACCGCCGAACAGATGTGTTGCCCGACCAGTTACGACATGGGGCAACTCAAGACCTTCATCCCAGAAGAAGTGCTGAAGATCTCCTATGGCTGCGGCACTCCAGCGGGGCTGGAAACCGTACGCGCCGGGGAAACGGTTTTGGACATCGGCTCGGGTGGAGGGATCGATTGTTTCGAAGCCTCCCGGCTCGTCGGACCCACCGGTCGCGTGATCGGTATCGACATGACCGACCAGATGCTGGAGATCGCCCGAAAAAACGCTGTTGTCGTGGCCACAAACCTGGGCTACCCCGCTTCTAACGTGGAGTTTCGCAAAGGGCTGGCCGATGCAATGCCCGTCGAGGATGGCACGATTGATCTGATCATCTCAAATTGCGTCATCAACCTCGCCCCGGACAAGCGGAAGGTCTTTCGAGAAATGTTTCGTGTCACGAAACTGGGCGGGCGATTTACCATTTCCGATATCGTCGCAGACCAAACCGTTCCCCAGTACCTCGTGCACGATGCGAACAAATGGGGTAACTGCCTGTCCGGTGCGCTGACTTTGACGGATTATATAGGAGGGATGGTGGATGCCGGGTTTCTCGGCATCCACCTAGTCAAATTTTCGCCGTGGCAAGTCATCGATGGCATTCATTTCTTCTCGGTCACCCTGACCGGCTATAAAGTGCCTCCGGCCACGGCTCCCTCACCGATTCGCTACGCCACGCTCCGCGGTCCCTTCAATCGCGTCGTGGATGAACGCGGCACGGCCTATCAGCGCGGCATCCCTCAACCGATTACTCTGGATGACGCGGTCTTGTTGAGCCATGCCCCACTCGCCAACCACTTCATCCTGACTGCTGATCCCATATGGCTCGATCAGAGTGACCCCCGCTGGACCGCAGTGTTTTCTGCACAGACTCCCTGTGTTTGGCAAGGCCATTACGCCCTGCTGGCCGGTCCCTTTGTCGAAGCTGCCGATGACGACCACCACGTCTACCGCCGAGGAGAACCGTTGGAAATTTGCTCCAAGACTCTTACTGTTCTGGAAGCCGAGGGGTATGCGCCCCATTTCGCCATTCTCAATCGAGCCGGTGACCGCGTCAGCGGTGACGCGGTCACCTGTTCCCCTGATGGAGGCTGCTGCTAGATGGCTCTCACGTTGCTTGGCCGGAGCAACCCCCTCGCCTCGCCGACTGCCCAGCTTCGGATTCTCGAACAAACGGCCACTCCTCTTCCTTTCGATCATCGGCTCGACCAGGCCGGAATGTTTCCGCTCCGCGCCACCGGCATCACCATCTTCCAAATTAACGTCGGCAAACTCTGCAACCAGACCTGCCGCCACTGCCACGTGGATGCGGGCCCGGATCGTACCGAGAGCATGTCCCGGGAAACGGCAGAACAATGCATTCAAGCTCTCGCCAAGACCGACATTCCCACGGTCGATATTACCGGGGGAGCACCGGAACTCAACCCCCAGTTTCGTTGGCTGGTCGAACAATCCCGTGAACTCGGCCGGCATGTGATGGATCGCTGCAACCTGTCGGTCTTGCTGCTCCCCGCTCAGTCAGACCTGGCAGAATTTTTGGCAAGCTACCGCGTCGAAATCATCGCCTCGCTTCCCTCATACAGCCCTAGTCAGACCGACGCGCAACGAGGCGACGGGGTTTTTGAAAAGTCGATCGAGGGGCTTCGCCTGTTGAACCGACTCGGCTACGGTCAGCCTGACAGCGGCCTCGCCTTGAACCTCGTCTACAATCCGGTGGGGGCTTTTCTTCCCCCAAAACAAGCCGCGATCGAAGCGCAGTTCAGGAAAGAACTCCAAGGCCGCCATGGCGTCGAGTTCAACCATCTCTATACGATCACCAATATGCCCATCAGCCGGTTCCTGGAGTTCCTCGTCGAAAGCGGCAACTATGATGATTACATGGCACGCCTGGCCAATGCCTTCAATCCCGTCGCCGCGGCCGGCGTCATGTGCCGCTATACCCTTTCGGTCGGATGGGACGGCAGACTCTACGACTGCGACTTCAACCAAATGCTTGAACTAGCGGTCGACCATGGAGCCCCGTCACATATCCGAGACTTCGATCCCGCACAGCTCCATCAGCGTCAGATCGTGACTCGCAACCATTGTTATGGCTGCACGGCGGGATCCGGCTCCTCCTGCGGAGGAACCGTCACCTAAGAATAAGATGCTGGCATTACGCTAAGAGGGGATGCCGTGGAACCCTCCTTCCTTGCCTTTCTCCTAGTCCTCGCCTTGGCCTATGCCAACGGCACGAATGACGTGTCGAAGGCGGTAGCCACGCTTGTGGGAAGCGGGGTCACAAACTACAGGGCAGCCATCCTTTGGGGAACTATCTGGACCATCATCGGAGCTGGAGCCTCCGCCTTCGTCGCTGGTGCGATGGTCAAGACGTTCAGCCAGGGCCTTATCCAGACAGGTACGGCCATCCAGCCAATCGTCGCGTTGGCCGTCTTGACTGGAGCAATGGCATGGGTCCTGTTCGCCTCGCGCACCGGCCTTCCAGTCTCGACAACTCACGCGCTGACCGGAGCCATTGTAGGCACCGGCTTGATAGCTTTTGCGGGAGAGGCTTTGATCTGGTCTGTAATTGTCAAGAAGATCGTCCTGCCGTTGTTGCTCAGTCCGTTTCTCGCTCTGACGGTTTCGCTCCTCATTCATCCCGTCGTACGTCTGCTTGCCGCACGATGGGAAGGAGCCTGTGTGTGCGTGATGCCGGCTTCTCGCGCGTTGGTGGCCATTGATGCCAGCGGCGGCACCAGAACCCTGTTCCAGACCGCGAGCCTCGACCAGCCGGTCATGGCGGTGCCGTCCCAGTGCGATCGTGCAGGCTTACAGGGGCTGGTCGTGGGCCTTGATACGATTCACTGGATCTCCAGCGGTCTGGCTTCATTTGCGCGCGGTACGAACGACGCGCCGAAGATCGTAGCCATGCTCTTGCTCGGCACCACAACCGCAGCTTGGCCCAGCGTGTTGTCTCAGCTTGCCGCTTTCGGAGGGGTGGCCCTTGCGATGGGATTGGGCAGTTACTTCGGTGGACTCCGCGTGACGGAGGTGCTGGCCGAGAAGGTCACGAAAATGAATCATGCGGAAGGGTTGTCCGCGAACCTGACCTCATCTTCGCTCGTGCTCCTCTCAGGGACACTGGGACTGCCAGTCTCGACAACCCACGTCAGCAGCTCGGCCATTATCGGCATCGGGCTGCTCAAAGGCCTGAACGCCGTCCGCTGGACAACGGTGCGGGACATGGTTCTCGCATGGATTATCACGCTTCCCGCCGCAGCATTTCTCGCTTGTCTCGCCTATTTGATCCTCTCCCG
>JACPZN010000339.1 GCA_016195505.1 Nitrospirota bacterium
GCTCCTCCGCCGGGAGATTCGCGACCCGGCTCACAAAGAGATCCGCCGCTTCTTGGCTGAGCTTCTCCATGGGTTGATTTTCCAGCACCCATTCGCCGTTCTGATTGATGAGGACATACTGTTTGTCCCGCGTCTTCACGGACAACATGGCGATGTCGGTGTAGTCCACGCCAAGGAGCCGTTTGTCCTGGAGGGTGAACAGTTCTTTGGTGAGATCCTTGATGATCAAGGGGTTGATACGATAGAGGGGAGCGTCCGGTGCTGTTTCCGCGATCGCCTCACCGCTCTGAGAATCCGATTGATAGAGCTTTACGATTTGGTCGCCGGCCTCGGTGTGCAGGGTCACCTTCACTTTCGGGGTTGTCAGGGTCTTGGCAACCGCATCCCTCTCCGGTCCTGGATCGATCATGCCGAGCGCCTTGAGATCCTCCAACCGAAACATCAGCGAGCGAACTTCAGTTTGATCGGCTTCAGCTTCGAGCGGGTAGCGGATCTTCCAGAACGGCTTCGGCTTGTCCTTCGCCATGTTGTAGAGCACGATTTCCGTCGTGGGATACGTGAGGCGCACGCGTTCGACATCGTTTTGCACGAAGCGCAAGAGTTCTTTCCGTCGGAACGTCAGCAGCGATTTATTGACGAAATCCTTGGGGGTCAGATCCGTCAGCATGATCTTGTGGTCAGATCCACGGAGCACGTACAGGGTATTGGAGAGGGGGCCGCTGTTGCCAATTGCAATGGTCTCTTGTTGCGTCCCTGCGGTCACGGTGAGGGTAGTCACAGGCTGCTCGAGTCCAAATGGGGCGAGGGCGGTAGCGTTTTCTTCGACCGTTCTGGTTACCGTTCCTGTCACAAGGGCTCGTAGAAGGGTCTGGACTTCCCGGGTGTCGGCGTCCGCTTGCAGCGGGGCCGCGATGGTCCACCTTCCTGGTTCTGAGAGCTTGAGCTCGACGGGGCCTTGGGCTGTCCTGACTGTCAGCCCCGTGATGGTGGCCTCAGGGAAAGTGAGTAACCGTTTCTGCTCGCTTTCTTGTTTGACCGCTCGCTGCCCGGCAGGGAGTTCCACGAAATAGAGATAGCCCCCCAGTCCCGCTAGTATTCCGAGCATGAGAAGGGTGGGCCAATAACGCATAGGTAACTAGAGGCGTCGGCGCTTTCTCCAGACGATCATGCCGGTCAGGAACGTCATGAGTGGAAGGAAGATGACCTGAATATAGAGGAGCGCCCGTTCCTCTGTTGGATTCGGCGTGAACGGTCGCAGGGCCGGCTCTTTCGGCGCGATGGAAATCAAGTCGCGTTCCTCGGCCAGCCATCCAGCGGTGTGGAGGAAGAAGTCGCTATTGCCCGGAAAGTTGAAAAAGGCGTTGGTTGCAAAAGTTGAGTTGCCGATGACCACGATGGCCGGACGAGGCTTGCCCTCTTCCGGAGCCTTCTTTGGCGCCAATGATGCTGCCATCGGGAGCGGTCCTTTCACATCCTCTTTTTCATTGAGACTCACCACGCGGCCTTGCATATTCGTTTCCGCCCAGCTATTGGCTGAGGTGCGGGCCAGCGGGACGTACTCCCACTCCTTCCCAACTTGTTCGTCGAATGTAATGTGGCGCGAGAGGGGAAAGAGGACGGCAGAGGTGAGGTCTTGAGTGATCTCGTGTTCAGTAAACGTGCGGACCAGCAGGGCGGTCAGGTCTCCTTGGGCGAGTCGATCACGCAGATCGACTAAGACACCGGGCCCCAGCCCGAGTCCCCAGTGGCCCAGCAATGATTCCAGTCCGGTTTGGGTATCAGGATCGACCAGAACCAAGAGATGGCCGCCCTGCTCGACATAGGCCTGAATACGGTCCTGCTCGTCTTTGGTGACGGGACGGCGCGGCCCAGCGAGGACCAGCACGGTGGTGTTACTTGGGACGGCGGACTCCTGCAGGAGCGAGACGGTACCCACGTCATAACCTAGTTTGGTCAGGGCTTCTTTGGCGATGGATAGACCGTTGCGTTCTTTATCCTCCAGGCTCCGCTCGCTATGCCCCTCGACAAAGCCGAAGCGTTTTTTGGCGTCTTTGGAGATGCGCAGCAAGGCCCCTGTCAGTTCAACTTCCGAGGGCGACGTAACCCGGATGGTTTGCCCGTTACTCTCAAAAATCGCGGTGTCCGTCCGGAAGATTCCATAGTTTTGGGCGATCTTCGGCTGCTTCTCCGGATCAACGAATTCGACTGTGAGTTTGGTCGATGCTTGGCGATAGCTCTCCAGCCGTTCTTTGAACGCTTGATAGCCGGCATCCTTTTCTCTGGTGAAGACCGTAATCTTGACGTCGTGCGGGAGCGTACGAAGAACCCGATAGGTTTGAGGGGCAAGCGTGAAGTTCTGATTTTCGGAAAGATCCCAACGCACAGAATGCCGGGAGGCCAGGAAGTTCACGATGATGAGAATGGCAGAGAACAGCAGCACCATGAGGATGCTGTTCACACCCATTTTTGTCGAACGCCGGCCGGAGATAGCTTTCACCGTATCAAAATGCAGGACAAGAAACAAAATCAGGGAGACGAGCGCCAGGCCTTCTACAATCGTGAGGGCCCAGAGCAAATCCGGCCGCAGGCTATAGGCAATCATGCCGACTGCGGCCAGCACAATTCCAAGAATGCCGAGGGGGAATGATTTCAGGCTCATTTCCAGCGCGCCGACTCCACGACCCGATGAGTGAGAAACAACATGAGGATCAGAC
>JACPZN010000351.1 GCA_016195505.1 Nitrospirota bacterium
ACAAGTTGATTACGATCGAAGATCCGGTTGAATATCAACTCTCGGGAGTGGTGCAGATTCCCGTGAACGAGAAGAAAGGCCTGACATTTGCGCGAGGCCTCCGATCCATCCTTCGCCATGACCCCGACAAGATCATGGTCGGCGAAATCCGGGATGCCGAAACGGCACAGATTGCCATACAGTCGGCCCTTACGGGCCACTTGGTCCTGACGACAGTTCACGCGAACAACGTGTTCGACGTGATCGGACGCTTTGCCTCAATGGGCATCGACGCCTACAACTTCCTGGCTGCGCTGAACTGCGTTCTGGCTCAGCGACTGGTCCGTATGCTTTGTTCGTTCTGTCGAACCCCGATCAAGCTTGAGCAGACGGTCATCGAAGACTCAGGGTTGGATTATGAGCAATATAAGGACACGCTGTTCTATGAAGGGAAAGGCTGTCCGCAGTGTCATGGCACCGGTTACCGCGGGCGGAAATGTATCACGGAATTTCTGGACCTGACCGATGAGATCAAGGAGATGATCCTCGCGGAGCGGCCGCTCTCGGAAATCCGGTATCGTGCGGTGACTGACGGAATGATCACACTTCGGCAATCGGCGTTGAAGAAAGTGCTGAACGGCGAGACGTCGTTGCGCGAGATCAATCGCGTGACGTTCAGTGAGGAAGGGTAAACGATGTGGGGATGGGCTAGCAGACGGCCGCAGCGTTGTCTGAAGTTCGGGACAGACTCCGTGGCGTGGGCGGAAGCAGAACGGAATTGGCGGGGGCAGCGGCGGCATCGATGTGTGGTGTCCCCGCTTCCAGACGGTGTCGTGAAGCCGTCCCCAGCGGAACAGAACCTGTCCGATCTTTCGGTATTGCAGGGCCGTCTTCGCGCCCTCGTCGGCCCGAGCCCTGGGGTACAGATTGCTGGACGATCTCTCATGTCGGACCTTCCACGGCGAATCGTCTTACTTCTTCCTGATGCCGCCGTGCGCGCCGTGGTGTTGAATCTTGACCAGCTTCCGGCGAAACGCGAAGAGCGTGATGCGTTGATTCGATGGCGATTGGGCCAGGAACAGCTGTTTTCGTTGGGTGGGGCGAAGGTGGTGTCGCAGGTGTTTTCCAGCCAGCCGGGAAGCGAAAGCCGGACGCACACCGTGCTTGCGGTGGCGATTCAGGAATCGGTACTGCTTCAGTATGAAGCGCTTTGTGAATCGGTTGGATTGATCCCTCACGAAGTTGGGGTCACAAGTTTTCGGTTATTCGATCTCTGGCGGAGAGCCTCCGGTGCATCGAATTGGCAGCAGCGGGATTTTTTATGGGCCAATCTGTCGGATCGCGCATTGACAACGATGGTTTTTCAACATGGGCGGCTGCTGTTCTATCGGTGCAAGCTCCTGGGGGGCGATGCCGCGGTGGTCAGTGCACAGAGCGACATGTTGGACAAGATTCTTGAAGAATGCGGAGCCTCGTTGGATGTCTGCCAGCAGCGACATCCTTCCGCCGTTATCAAGGAAGCGGTGGTATGTGCCGATGGCGACCTCTCGGCCTTGGAAACGAAGGTCGAAGCCGGCCTCGATTTGTCCGTCGAGCAATTGGGATGGAGATCGGTCGAAGCGCTTGGCTGGATGGCGGAGGGGAGCCATCGGGGCATGACCTCTTTGGCTGCAATGGCGGGAGTGTCCTAACTATGGGACTGACGAATTTGTCGATAGGGCGGCTTATCGAGCCGCTCAGGCATATTCCAATGCTGGGCGGCACCAACGACCAGTTTCACATCAACTTGAGCAGTCGGTATCGACCCACGATGGCGCCGCTCCGAACACTGTTAGTCGGGAGCTGTGTGATGCTCTTGCTAGGCATTTTCTGGACTGTCGGCCAGGCGGTCTTGGCTTATCAGGAATCCTGGACCATCGCAGCGGAACTCAATCGAGCCCGCCAACAGGACGACCAACTTGTCGCTGAAGCTCGGCAAGAGGGAATTGATCTATCCGAAGGGGCGTTACAACGGCTGCCTGCCGAGGTGGACCTGGCCAATCAGCTGCTCGAAAAGCGAACATTTTCCTGGACGAAGTTTCTGGCCGGATTAGAGCAAGCGATTCCTCCGCGGCTGGCGCTGAGCAGCGTTCGCCTTGACACAGGCGGCACCGCGGTTCATCTCACGGGGACTGCCATGAGTTTGGAAGACATCACGGCCTTCACGGTTGGACTTCAAGATCATCCCACGTTCAAGGATCCAGTGCTGGCGCAGCATCGTGTAGGGACAAACGGGCTGGTGGAGTTCGACGTCACTCTGCGATATCGCCGGGAAGGAGCCTAGGCTGTGAGAGATCGATTGCTGCTACTGTTGCAGCAGCCGTTCGCACCCTTGCTGCCCTGGGTAGGGGTGGCGCTGGGCCTTCTGTTGGCGCTGTCCGTCGCGCACGATGTCGGTGTCGTGGCTGCGGAGTCTAAGCGGGAGCATTTGGAGAAAGAGTGGATCTCGACAAGGCAGATGCTCGTGCATCATCGAGAAGCCAGGAAAGCGAGAAAAGACCTCAGCCAAGTGTGGGCAGTGCTGCCGGCCGAGCGTGATTTTGCCCCGTTGGCATTGGGCATTTCAGAAGAGGCGAAGCGCGATCGAGTCACCTTGCCGGCATTGTCCTACAAGACAGAGCCGACGCTCGTAGCCAATACGAGTAAAGGGCTGTTGCAGGGGTCGATGAGCGGGCGGTACGAAGATCTCCGCCGATTCATCTACGACTTGGAGACGGCTGAGGAACTGTTGTTTATCGAGGACCTCGAATTGGCTCGGTCCGGCGGTGCGCAGGACCAGACACTGACATTTAACATCAAAATTGCCACGTATCTCCGTGCTGATGCGGCAGGGCCCGTCGTGCACGAGTCAATCAAGTAACTATGGATCCGAAGAGAAAAGCTGTGCTCGCCACCGTCCTGGTAACTGTATGGGTGGGACTCGCCCTCTGGCAATGGGGGGCCTTGGAGGAGCCGGTCCGTGTCCCGCTCACGAACGTCACCGGCCACGCATCTTCTGGGCAGCTCACGAAGGCGAAGACC